>NZ_JAMYMA010000019.1:0-130484 GCF_040318275.1 Mesorhizobium sp. M1217
TGGGGGTTCCCCCACCCCCCTGCGGCCTGCGGCCCCTACTTTCTGCCCACACCCAACCCAAAAACCCGGGGCTATGGGCGGGGCGCTCGGGGGGGGTGGCCCGCGCCCCCCCTCGACGCCCCGGCGGCG
The DNA here is from genome assembly GCF_040318275.1 of Mesorhizobium sp. M1217. NCBI lineage: Bacteria > Pseudomonadati > Pseudomonadota > Alphaproteobacteria > Hyphomicrobiales > Phyllobacteriaceae > Mesorhizobium > Mesorhizobium sp. M1217. Next base: position 130 of record NZ_JAMYMA010000019.1, read on the forward strand.
GCATTGCTGGCACCGTATCTTGGAGCCGTCCGTTCGCTCAATCCGGACGGCGGCGTGAAAAAATACCCGGGTTCGCCGCTGATCGCCCGGCACCTGCTGCGCAAGCAGGACCGGCTGTCGGCGGTCGAGCTGCACCCTAAGGATGCTGCCAGGCTGAAGGCGCTGTTCGACGGTGACTTCCAGACCCGGGTGATCGAGCTCGACGGCTGGCTGGCGCTCGGCGCGCATCTGCCGCCAAAGGAGAAGCGCGGCCTCGTGCTCATCGATCCGCCTTTCGAGGAAGAGGGCGAGTTCGGTCGCTTGGTCGACGCGCTGCAAAGAGCCCATCGGCGCTGGCCAGGCGGCATTTACGCGCTGTGGTATCCGCTCAAGGACCGCAAGGCGGTCGCCGCCTTCCGAAAGGCGCTGAAGCAAACGGGCATTCCCAGGCTGCTCGACGTCGGCTTTGAGATCAGGCCGGCCTCGGTCGAGCCGAGCCTCGACGGCTGCGGCATGGTGATGGTCAATCCGCCCTTCACCCTGGAGGGCGAGTTGCGGACGCTGCTCCCGGCGCTGCACCGGCTGCTTGCTGTCGAGCAGCCATCGCATTGGACGCTGGACTGGCTGGCGGGAGAGTAGTTTGAGGTGCGGTCCTTGCCGTTCCCTCAGCGCAACCATCGTCACCGTAACCATCGTCACTACAACCGCTTGACCGCGCGTCAGCGAATCCGCACAGTGCGCGCAGTCGACCTTGAGAGGCTGCCATGACTCGCTTCGCCCAATCCGCCCTTGCCGCACTGCTCGCCGTTTGCACGCCGCTGGCTGCGCCTCTCGGCGTTACTCAGGCGGTGCAGGCCGCCGACCTTGCAATCTATACCGATGAGGACAGCGGCGTCTGCGGCGAGGCCTGGGTGCTGAACAAAATCACCGACCGCTTCTCGTATCAGGTGCATCACGTGCCGCATCTGCCGGATGTGCAGATCGTCGACTTCCAGCGCATCCACCAGCATCGCTATCTGCCGGCCGACGACACCTGGCCAATCGGCCGCCATTATTGCGGCGCCACCGTCAGCCTCTCCGACGGCCACGCCCGCACCATCTGGTATCTGATCGAGGAAGGCCAAGGCTTTGCCTCGATAGGCGACAATGTCGAATTCTGCGTCTCGGGCTTCGACCGCTGGATGGTCTACAACGGCCGCTGCCGCGTCCTGCGCTGAACCAGTGCCTTCCGATTCCCGATGGATTGTTGCGTCACTTAGGTGGTCGAGAAAAGAAACACCTGACGGCCGTCAGGATCGCGGACGATCACACGCCTGCCCATAGCCGTCGCCTTGACATCCGCAATGATTCCAAAACCATTGGCCTTCGCGGCAGAAGCCGCTTCGTCCGCGTCGGTGACCTCGAAGCCGATCATCGTTCCCGCTCCTTCCGCCGTCGTTCCTTCGTTTGCCGGATAGAGTTCGATCGCGAGCCCTTGACCTTGGAACGCGAAATGTATCGGACCGGAGCCGTGCTGCTCTTGCCTGAAGACAATTCCGAAATTCGCATAGAAAGCCGCGGCTGATCTGGGGTCAGCCGAAAACCATGTGACAAATGCCAAGCTCGGCAAGGGGGGCATTCATACCTCTTTGGTGTGTGGACTGTCCGGCGCTCAAGGTCGGACGGAGGTTGCGAAAATCGTAGATTTCCATGCAGGTCAACGCCAACCGGCCACATCGATCACTTTGCGGGGAAACAGCACTACATGGATTCGCTTGTTTATATTGTTGCAATTGGGGCGGTCGTTGCAGGTTTCGTCCAAGGGCTGTCCGGGTTCGCTTTCAGCCTGGTTGCCATGTCGTTTTGGGTTTGGACCGTGGAGCCCCAGCTTGCTGCTGCCATGGCGGTCTTTGGGGCGCTCACCGGCCAAATCATCGCCGCCGTCACCGTCCGCCGGGGTTTCGACCTCAAGCTTCTGCTGCCATTCCTGATCGGCGGGACCATAGGAATTCCGGTCGGTGTCGCCATCCTGCCCCTGCTGGATGTGCACTTGTTCAAGTTGATCTTCGGCGCGCTGCTGGTCGTTTGGTGTCCCTTGATGCTTTTTGCCCGTCGCCTCCCTCCCATCACGCTCGGGGGTCCTGTTGCAGACGGTGCAATAGGTCTGGTTGGCGGCATCATGGGCGGGCTTGGCGGCTTCACCGGCCCGGTTCCAACGTTGTGGTGCGTGCTGCGGCAATGGGAAAAGGACAGTCAGCGCATTGTCATCCAGAATTTCAACCTTGTGACCCTCTCCATGACGATGGCCGCCTATCTTGCGACCGGAAAGATCAAGCTCGAAATGCTGCCGATGTTTGCCATCGTCGCGCCGGCGATGTTGATACCGACACTCCTTGGCGCGAGACTCTACATCGGCATCAGCGAAGCAACGTTTCGAAAGATCGTCCTCACGCTCTTGGCCGCATCAGGTGCGGCATTGCTGGCATCGGCCTTGCCGCATCTCATGAGCCGGGTTTGAATCCGACGTACAGAAATCCCCGACTTCCGCCGTGCCCTGCGCTATCGACCGATGCGGCCCGCGCCCGATAGGTAGGCGCAGATCAGTTCGACGAGTTGCTTTTGCAGCTCCGGCGCGGCGAGCATGTTCCGGCGTGCCGCGTTATGGATCACACCTTCGATCGCCGACGACAGCACGCGCGCGACGGTCTCCATGTCGGCGCCTTTCCTTGGCTTGCGATAGGCGGCGACGGCGGTCGCGTAGTGGTTGAGATATTGTGTCTGGAACGAAGCGTGGGCGGCCCTGGAGCCGCGATCGCCCGGCGCCTCGTCGAGCAGCACCTGATGCAGTGTCGGGTGAATGCTGTGCGCCGCGATCATGCCGCGCACCAGCTCCTGCGCGAATTTCCTGAGCGGCTTTTGGCCTTCCGCCGAATCGCGAATGACCGACAGCACATGATCGAAATGACGGCGCCGGACGGCTTCGAGCAGGGAAAGCTTGTCGGGAAAATACTGGTAGAGCGTGCCGATGCTCACGCCCGCAGTCTCGGCCACCTTGTTGGTGGTGAAGCCGGCCCAGCCCAGCCCGCTCAGAACATGAGCCCCTGCCTCGACGATCGCCTCTACGGTCGCCCTGGAACGCGCCTGGCGCGGCTGCTTGCGCATGCGCGGATACGGTTTTGCAATGCGAGTAGACACGCCCGCCCATTCTCCTGAAAATATGAACAACATACTCGCATTTCCAGAAAAGGACACCGACCATGAGTGCGCACGCCCTGCTTCGCAGCCTGTTTGCCTATCAGGCCTGGGCAAATGACGAACTGCTGGAAAGGCTCGTCAGTCTCGACCCGCCCGTTCACGGCAAGGAACGGCAGGCCGTGATACGGCTCATCGATCACAGCCATGTGGTGTCGCCGATATTCTCAGCCCACCTGGTTGGTGCAAGCCATGGCTACTCCGCCGACAACATCGAGGACACGCCGGCCCTCGACGAACTTCGTGCCGCAGTCGCGGCGACCGATCGGTGGTATCTCGATTATCTCGAAACCGTTTCGTCGCAACAGCTCTCCGAGCCCGTCGCATTCGTGTTCACCGACGGGGATAAGGCATTGATGTCGCGACAGGAAATGCTGACCCACGTCGTACTGAACGGCGTCTATCATCGCGGTGAAGCGGGGCGCATCCTGGCGCAGATTTCCGTCACGCCGCCATGGGATACCTTCGCCGTCCATCTCCACAGGGCCGAGCCTTCGCGCCGGCTGCAGAAGCAGCGCGAGCCGCTCGGCGCCTGAACGGCCGAGCGTTTTCGATTAGGAGATCGGCTCGACCGGATCTATCGAGCGATATCCTGTCTTTCAGAAATGCGAGCTATCTGCTTATTTTCATCGCGTCGTGCAAGATAGTGCAGCGGCGTGCTCGTCGCGTTGCTTCGTACTTACCTGTAGTTTATCGTTTCGGACAAGACGAGGCGGGCGACCGCCTTCACTCTTGACAATGTTCGCGCTGAGCGTCGGACGTTGAAGCGCAGAGCTGGTCGAAAAGGTCCTGAGCTTGACGCGAAGACCGGTCGAGATAGAGCGAGCAGAATTTCTGTCGCAGAACTTCGCTGCGCGACACAAAGATTCGCAGCCGATTTTTGCACCGGTAAAATGGTCGCGCGCTCGCCGTAACCGAAACTTAAGCTGCAGAAATCATTCTAATGCTTCGCTGGCTAGCAAGCCGCGAGTCAGATATGCATTGCGCGCCGGGTCAATAACGGCCGTCGGCACAACGGAAGGGGCATGATATGGCTAAGCAGTCATCCAAAGCGCCGGCATCCAAGGCACCGGCAAAGAAAGCACCAGTAAAAGCAGCGGCGGCAAAGGCCGCAACTGCTGTGAAGAAAGCAGCACCCGCTGCCAAAGCGAAGGCCGCCGCGCCTAAGGCAAAAGCAGCGCCGGCGAAAAAGCCGGCCGCCAAGGCGGCAGCAAAACCAGCCGTGAAGAAAGCAGCACCTGCCAAGGCAAAAGCAGCACCGGCCAAGGCCAAGGCTGCACCGGCAAAGAAGGCGGCACCGGCCAAGAAGCCGGCTGCAAAGGCCGCTGCGAAACCCGCTGCGAAGAAGGCAGCACCGGCAAAGGCCGCCGCTGCAAAATCTTCCGCAGCAGTGAAGAAAGCAGCGCCCGCGGCCAAGCCGAAGGCAGCGCCCGCAAAGGCGAAGGCCAAGAAGTAGTCGCCGCTCTCCGATCGCCGGGGACAGTACTCAAGACAGCCAGGGCGGGATGCCGGACAGGCGCCTCGCTTGCTAGCTGACGGTCGGGCAGGACGAGAAAGAGGCGGGAGGAAGATGTCTTTTCGCAGCTCCCAGGACTTCGCCACGCGGCGAAGTCCGGTGGGATTTTCGTGGCTGCCAAAGACCAACCTTCGGTGCAAGGCCGAGTTGGTAGCTGATCGGATTTGGATTGTCCGACCTGCTCGCTTCTGCCGCCGCACCTCCGGCTCATCGCATCCAGATTGAAGTCGAGACAATGGCTGCGCGCTGGCGGCGCGGTTTTCCGCCTCTGGCCGTTGATGAAGCCAGCATGATCGGTCGTCAACAGTGCCCACGCACGAGCCCCAATCGGAATCGATTTTCGGTGAGGGTCATGCGCGAAGTCACAATGCTACCGCGTCCTCTTGCGCGTCCAACAGGACATATGGAACTGTAGCCGGTAAACAGGAATCGACAATGCCCAGACTGCTCTACGCGTCTACTTCTCCCTACAGTTCCAAGGTGCGCATGGCAGCACTTCATGCCGGCATTGCGGTCGATCTCGTGCCGATAAAGACCGAGGAAAAGCCGGCCGCGCTGATCGGCGCCAATCCGCTCGGCAAGATCCCGGTGCTGGTGCTCGACGACGGCCGCTCGGTCCACGACAGCCGCGCCATCACCCAGCATCTCAACCGGATGTCCAAGAACGCATTGTTTCCGCGCAATCCCGACAAGCGCCTCGAGGCGGAGGTGCTGGAGGCGTTGGCCGACGGCATCTGCGACTGCGCGCTGTCGATGGTCTATGAGCGGCGCACGCGGCCCGAAGAGATGGTCTACCAGCCTTGGCTCGAGCGCCAGTGGAGCAAGATTTCGGCCGCGCTCGATCTGCTCAACGCCAACCCGCCGAAGCTGCCGAAGAAAATCACTGTCGGCCAGATCGCGCTGCGCGCTTGCCTCGGCTATCTCTCGCTGCGCTTCGCCGGAAAATGGGAAAAGGGCCGCGGCCGGCTGACGCGCTGGGCGGCACGCTTCGACGAGAAATTCCCGGAGCTGAAGCCCGGCATCCCGGCTTGAGGGCGGGGATGGCGAAGCTACCGATCTTCCCCTAATGCATGTCGCGCAAAAGTGTGCAGCGGTTTTGTGATAACGACATGCATAAAACAGGAACCTAAGGCGCGTCGCATGCCGCCGGTCGAACGCGACGCGCTTTAGCGGATTCCTGGCGGGGGAGGCGCAACGGCCAATTTCGACATGCTGGGAGTGAGCCGGGCCGGCGAGGCTGGAAGGTTGGTCTTGGGGGCATTTTGGTCGACAGACGTTCCGCCCAGTCTTATCGTCGCTTTCTCAAACGTAAGCCGGTGGGGGAGGGCGATTTGATACAGCGCTTGTTTGCCCTGATCATTTGTCTATCCGCGTGCACTGGCATTGGCCTTGAACTCAGCACCTTGATCAAGGGCGGTGCATCGATGCTTGGCTCGCTGTGGGTGTTGGTGGGATATTTCACGATCCTGACCAACGGTCTTGTCGCCATTGTATTCGCAGCCATAGCGCTCCTCGGGGAGCGTTTCGACCATCCAACGCTGGTGGCGTGGACGGCTGCCGTGATGGCCCTGGTCGGGGTGATTTTCGCGGTGTTGCTCCAAGGGCTGCGCACTTTGGCTGGCGCGACCGCCGAAGCAACCTTTCTGCTCCACCAACTCAATCCTGTCCTTGTCTTATTGTTCTGGCTTCTATTCACGCGAAAGGGGAGGCTCTCGTGGCGCGATCCGCTTCTATGGGCGCTCTATCCCCTGGCCTATCTCGCTTATGCCCTGGCTCGTGGTGTCGCTGAAGGGAAATACGCTTACCCGTTCATAGATGTGTCCGCCAATGGCTGGGTCGCAGTCATGTCGAATGCCGCCACTATCGCCCTCGGTTTCATCGCAGCAGCCGAAGTTCTGGTCCTGGTCGACCGGATGCTGGCTCAACGCTGACCTCGAGATCACGCGTGCCCATGCCGACAGGATGGGCACCGGGCACAAAAAAAGCCGGGCGCGAGGCCCGGCTTTTTCGTGTCGTGGCTTGGACGACTTAGAACTTCATACCGACGCCGAAAGTGACGCGATTGTCGGTCGACTTGACCTTGCCGATACCGTCGAAGTTCTTGTCGCCGAAATCGGTGTAGCGGTACTCGACACGGCCGAACACATTGTCGGTGATCTTGATGTCGGTGCCGACGCCGGCCGTCCAGCCGAGCATGGTGTTGGTGTCGCTGAAGCCGGCGGCTTCCACCTTCTGGTTCTTCAGCGCGCCACCGGCGGTGCCGTAGAGCAGGATTTCCGGGGTAACAGCGTAGCCGAGGCGAGCGCGCAGCGAGCCTTCGACGCCGCCCTTGGCCTCGATGCCGGCATCGTCGCCCTTGACGCCGTTATAGCCGATATCGGCTTCGGCACCGTAGACGAAGTTCTCCTGCTGCCAGTTGTAGCCGCCGAAGACGCCGCCGACGAAGCCCTTGGTATCGATGTCGACACCAACGGTTTTGGCATCGGCATGGCCGGCGAAGCCGTAGCCGACGCTCACACCGGCATAGGGGCCGGCCCAGGATGCGACCGGAAGTTCGGCGATCGGGGCAGGTGCCGGCGGCTCTTCCTGAACCACGTCCGCGGCATAGGCGGTTCCGCCGAGGGCGAACAGCCCAAACGCCACCGCGAGCGGTCGCGCAAATTTAAGATTGGCTTGCATTGTTCTTTACTCCTTAAGCCACAGGACACAGGCTTGTTTTTTCATGAGCGCCCTCAACCCGTCCGGGGGGTGAAACGGATCCGGCGTTCAACGGTTCCAAATGTCGTGTCGAAATGCGGCTGAAGCGAACCTGAACTTGGGTCATTCCCTGGCACGAATGAGGCAGAACCTTGACGTTGCATCTTCGCAACAGCGAGATGTCAGCAGGTTCGCCGTGCTGCACTGCACACGGCTTGGTGCAAGGGCTCCCGCGCCCTATATTGCGGTCGGGCTGGCCCGGATTCCGGTCGAGCCAGAATGCCGACCGGGCCACTTTGCCACAATCCTGCCCCAGGTGGAAATGGGATTTAACACTTGGCAGGCCATATTTTGCCGGCCCGGTCCCGGCAGGTCGGAATCGGCATCAGATTGAGGATTGACAGATGAGCAAGGTCGCCGCGACGGCACTGGTGACAGGCGGGGCGAAGCGGATCGGCAGGGCGATCGTCGAGGATCTTGCTGCGCACGGTTTTGCCGTCGCCATTCACTGTAATCGCTCGCTGGCCGAGGCGGAGGCACTGGCGGCCGGGATCAACAGTGGTCATTTTGGTCGAGACGGCAGGGCCGCTGTGGTTGCTGCCGACCTGACCGACATGGACGCCGTCGGCAACCTTGTCGGCCGCGCGGCGGCGGCGCTCGGACCGGTGTCGCTGCTGGTCAACAACGCCTCGCTGTTCGAGCACGACAGTGTTGACGATTTCGACTGGCCGGCCTGGGATCGCCATTTCGCCGTGCATGTCAAGGCGCCGGCTCTGTTGGCGCAGACTTTCGCCCGGGCCTTGCCGCAGAGCAGTGAGGGGTTGATCGTCAACATGATCGACCAGCGCGTCTGGCGGCCGACGCCGCGTTATTTCTCCTATGCGCTGTCGAAGTCGACCTTGTGGGCAGCGACCGAGATGATGGCGCAGGCGCTGGGTCCCCGCATCCGCGTCAACGCCATCGGTCCGGGCCCGACCTTGAAGAACACGCGCCAGCACGACAGCGATTTCGACGCGCAGATTGCCGGCCTGATCCTGAAGCGCGGCCCGGAATTGCCCGAATTCGGTGACACCATCCGTTACCTCTGGGCGGCACGCTCGGTCACCGGCCAGATGATCGCGCTTGACGGCGGCCAGCATCTTGCATGGCAGACGCCCGATGTGACAGGCATGACGGAATGAGCCCCATGGACCAGAAACAAAAAACGCGCGGCGGCGCCGACGACCTGCCGCCCGAAATCGACCTCGAGGACGAGGCAGCCGAGGAGGTCGTCGAGCCTGCAGCCGCTGGTCCGGACGTCACCTTCACCGCCATCGACTGGACGCCGCATGCCGGCGATGCCGACGGCATGGTCGGCGCCGAGGTGATCCAGACGCTGGTCAAGCGGCTGCCCAACGCGCCCGGCGTCTACCGCATGATGAATGCCGCCGGCGACGTGCTCTATGTCGGCAAGGCACGCAGCCTGAAGAAGCGGGTCACCAACTACGCGCAAGGTCGGTTCCACACCAGCCGCATCGGCCGCATGGTGCGCGAGACGTCGACGATGGAGTTCGTCGTCACCCGCACCGAGATCGAAGCGCTGCTGCTTGAAGCCAACCTCATCAAGCGCTTGCGGCCGCGCTTCAACGTGCTGATGCGCGACGACAAGTCGTTTCCCTATATCCTGTTGACCGGCGACCATGTCTCCCCCGGCATCTACAAGCATCGCGGCGCGCGCTCGCGCAAGGGCGACTATTTCGGCCCCTTTGCCTCAGCCGGCGCCGTCGGCCGCACCATCAATTCGCTGCAGCGCGCCTTCCTGCTCAGGAGCTGCACCAACTCCTTCTACGAGAACCGCACCCGGCCTTGCCTTTTGTTCCAGATCAAGCGCTGTGCCGGCCCGTGCACCGGCGAGATCTCGCATGGCGACTATGCAAGGCTTGTCGCCGAGGCGAAGGATTTTCTCTCCGGCCGCAGCCAGAAGGTGAAGACGGAGATCTCCGCCGCCATGCAGCAGGCTTCGGAGAACCTCGATTTCGAACGCGCCGCCATCTATCGCGACCGGCTGGCGGCGCTGTCGCATGTGCAGAGCCATCAAGGCATCAATCCGCAGACTGTCGACGAGGCCGACGTCTTCGCCATTCATCAGGAGGGCGGCCAGGTCTGCATCCAGGTGTTCTTCTTCCGCACCGGCCAGAACTGGGGCAACCGCGCCTATTTTCCCAAGGCCGATCCGGCGCTCGAAGCTGGCGAGGTGCTGGGTTCGTTCCTGGCGCAGTTCTACGACGACAAGCCGACGCCACGCACCATCCTGTTGTCGTATGGCGTCGAGGACCAGGAATTGCTGGCGGAGGCGCTCTCCACGCGCGCCGGCCGCAAGGTGTCGATCTCGGTGCCGCAGCGCGGCGAGAAGAAGGACCTGACCGACAACGCGCTGCAGAACGCGCGCGAAGCGCTCGGCCGACGGCTCGCCGAGACCTCGACCCAGGCGCGGCTGCTCACCGGCTTTGCCGAGACCTTCGGCCTGGAAAAGCCGCCGGTGCGCATCGAGGTCTATGATAACTCGCACATCATGGGCACCAACGCCGTCGGCGCCATGGTCGTCGCCGGGCCGGAAGGGTTTGTGAAGAACCAGTATCGAAAGTTCAACATCCGCTCGACCGAGATCACGCCGGGCGACGATTTCGGCATGATGCGCGAGGTGATGCAGCGGCGCTTCTCGCGGCTGTTGAAGGAACATGGCGATGCCCCGCAAACCGAGAGTGCGGACGAGGCGAGCGCTACCGGACCGGGCGACGATGTCGAGGACGCCGGCGGCTTTCCGGCCTGGCCCGACGTCATCCTCATCGACGGCGGCCAAGGCCAGATGACGGCGGTGCGCAAGATCCTGTCCGATCTCGGCATCGAGAACCGCGTCGTGGCCATCGGCATCGCCAAGGGTCAGGACCGTGACGCCGGCCGCGAACGCTTCTTCGTCAAGGGCAGGGACTCATTCTCGCTGCCCGTACGCGATCCGGTGCTCTATTTCGTCCAGCGGCTGCGCGACGAGGTCCATCGCTTCGCCATCGGTTCGCACCGCGCCCGCCGCAAGAAGGAGATGGTCAAGAGCCCGCTCGACGAGATCAGCGGCATCGGCCCCGGCCGCAAGCGCGCGCTGCTGATGCATTTCGGCACGGCCAAGGCGGTCAGCCGCGCCGCCGTTGAGGATCTGGTCAAGGTTGACGGCATTTCCGAGCAGGTGGCGAAATTGGTCTACAATCATTTTCACGAGAGCTAAGATCTATTGCCGATATTTCGGCTGGCTAATCGATTCTGGCCTGTTGACCCCCCACATTCGCTTCTGATTTGACTAAGCAGGCAGAAAGAGTTCCCAAACATGGCCCAGCGCGCGTTCAACCTGCCTAACATGCTCACCTATGCCCGCATTCTGGCGGTGCCGTTGGTCGTGCTGTGCTTCTTCCTGGAAGGGCATCTGAAATCGAGCGACTTCGCCCGCTGGTCGGCGCTCATCATTTTCCTGCTCGCCTCGATCACCGATTACTTCGACGGCTATCTGGCGCGCGCCTGGCAGCAGACCTCCAATATCGGCAAGATGCTCGACCCGATCGCCGACAAGCTGCTGGTCGCCACTTGCCTGCTGCTGCTCGCCGCCGACACCGACCGCCATGCCGGCATCGCCGGCTGGTCGCTGTGGGCGGCGATCATCATCCTGTGCCGCGAGATCCTGGTCTCGGGTCTGCGCGAATATCTGGCGGCCCTGAAGGTCTCGGTGCCGGTGACGCAACTGGCCAAATGGAAGACCACCATCCAGATGGTCGCCATTGCCTTCCTGCTTGCAGGCCCCGCCGGCGACAAGATCTTTCCACTGACCACCCAGACCGGGCTGGTGCTGCTGTGGATCGCAGCCCTGGTCACGCTCTACACCGGCTACGACTATTTCCGCGCCGGCCTCAAGCACATCATGGACGAGTAACATGTCGACCAAGCTCATCTATTTCGCCTGGGTGCGCGAGCGGATCGGCAGACCGGAGGAAGACGTCGAACTGCCGGACGGCATTGAAACCGTCGCCGACCTGTTGCGCTGGCTGAAATCACGCGGCGAGGAATACGAGAACGCGCTGCAATATCCTGATGTGATCCGCGTCGCCATCAACCAGGAACATGTCGAGCACCGCGAGAAGATCGCCGGCGCGCGCGAGATCGCGCTGTTCCCGCCGATGACCGGTGGCTGAACCATGTCCGCGGTGGTGCCTGTGGTGCGCATCCAGGCGGAGGACTTCGATGTCGCCGCCGAGATCGCCAGGCTGACCCAGGGTCGCAACGACATCGGCGCTGTGGTGACCTTCTCCGGCCTTTGCCGCGACGAGCAAGGCAGGCTCTCCGCGCTTGAGCTCGAACATTATCCCGGTATGGCCGAAGCCGAGATTTCCCGCATCGCCGGCGAGGCAATCGAGCGTTGGCCACTGCAGGGCCTCACCGCCATCCATCGCCACGGCAAGATCGCGCCCGGCGAAAACATCGTGCTGGTGGTGGCGGCTTCCGCCCACCGGCAGGCGGCGTTCGAGGCCGCGAATTTCCTGATGGACTATTTGAAATCACGGGCGCCGTTCTGGAAGAAGGAACACCATAGCGACGGTTCGGAGGGCGGCTGGGTCGACGCCAAGGAGGCCGACGACAAGGCGGCGAGCCGCTGGAAGCAGCCGCCGTCCGAATAAAATCCCGACGGCCGTTCCCATACCCTGCCGGCCATTTATTGACCGCAATCCTGCGAGACCCTTGGCCGGAAGGGGAGCAGGATCATGCTGGACAGGATCGCCGAGTTCTTCATCTTCGGACTGGTGCCGCTGGCCGTCGGCATACTGGCCGTTCCGGATCATTCCGTGGCTGCCGAAAAGACCCTCAAGGGCAAGGTGATGTATCGCGAGCGCATCGCGCTGCCGCCTAATGCCGTGCTTTCCGTGCAGCTTGCCGACGTTTCGCTGGCCGACGCGCCGGCTGCAATCATCGGTGAGCGCAAGGTGGTGCCGGCCGGCCAGGTGCCGATCAAGTTCGAGATCAGCTTCGATCCGCAGGTGATCCGGCCTGATATGACCTACGCTCTGCAGGCGCGCATCACTGTCGACGACCGGCTGCTGTTCGTCACAGGTGCGCGCCACCAGGTCGACCCGCTCAGCGACGCGCCACAGACCATCATGCTGAAAATGGCGGCGCCGAGCGCCGAGCCGGCGACAGCTTCCGTGTTCGGCCAAAGCTGGCTGGTCGAATATATCGACGGCATCGGCGTGATTGCCGAGCCGCGGGCGACATTCCGGATCAGCGAAGCCGGCAAGGCCGGCGGCAGCGGCCCTTGCAACGTCTATTTCGCCACCGCCAAAGTCGATGGTTCGACGATTACCATCAGTGACATCGGTTCGACCTTCAAGGCCTGCGCGTCCGAGACCATGGCCGAGGAAAAGGCGCTGTTCGAGGCGCTGGCCAAGGCAGCGTCGTACCATATCGACGCCGGCAAGCTCATCATCGCCGACAAGGATGACCGCGTCATCCTGCGGTTCAATGCTGCGAGTTGAGACTTGTCGATATTCAGGTGAGGCCTGCACCGGCTCGGCCTGCCCTGATTCTCAACAGGCCTTGGACCGTTCCGAAACGATCACACCTGTGGTGGCTGCGCAGGCGTCAGGCCGAAGCGGCGCATCAAAGGCTGGCTCGCCGGAAGAGATAGCGAAGGTCGTGGCCTTCCTTGCTTCCGATGACGCCTCGTTTGTCTCAGGCCACGGCCTGCTCGCCGATGGCGGCTATTCGGTCGCCTGATCGGCCGCATGCCGATCACGTTGTGTTTCAGGGGGAATAAACTGGGCAGAGCGCGCGTTACGTCCTCATACGATGGCGGGTAAGGCAAAAGGGATGTTTGTCCCTTCGTTGAAGCCGCCAGAATGGCTGCGGCTCGTTCTGGCCTAACTCAAAGGAGTCCAGACATGAAAACGCACGCGCTTATCCTTGCCGCCACCGGTGCATCGCTCCTTGCCTTCACCGGCCTTGCCAAGGCAGACGACCATCTGTTCGACGCCCTCCAGCATGGTCTCAGTCCTGACAGCCAGCCTTTCCAGACCAACAAGGCTGGTCATAGCGGCGATCTCGCGCCCGGGCAGGGCAGCCCGTTCACCGGTCACGATACACAGACGCCGGCCACCGACACGGAAGCGGCGAACGAACATGCGAACGTGAAGGAACGCCAGGCGAAATAGACTGGCAGAACCCGCCGCTAGGGGCGGCGGGCGAGATCTATCGGGGCGACGACCGCATACACCAGGCATTCTCAATTTGTCGCGAGTTTGAATACCGCGCCGTAGTGGTAGGGCGGTATGTCGACCAGCCCGGCGAGCTTGAACCCGCTTGCTTCCACCGCCGCGGTGGTCTGTTCGGGTGACAGCCTCAGCTCGGTCTTCGGTCCGCGCGGCTCGCCCAGAACCGTGGTCTGCTCGCGCGGCTTCTGGTGCCAGTTGACGATGGCAAAACGACCGGCCCTGCCAAGCGTCGCCCGCACGGCGCGGGCAAGGCGCGGCCGGTCCGGAACGCCATGGAAAGCGTTGGCCATGAAGACGAAGTCGACGGGCCGGGGCACCAGCCTGGCAAGCTCATAGGCGTCGCCCGCCACAAACTCGCAATTGCTCGCGCCTCCGTCGGCCAGCCGCCACCGGGCGACTTCGAGCAGATCGGCATCGATGTCGATGGCGATGACCTGACGAACGACCCTGGCCATTGGCAGCGTGAACCAGCCGTCGCCGCAGCAGAGATCGACCACATCTATGCCGGGCTTCATTCCCACCGCCGTCAACACCCCGGCAGGGTCGGGCCACAACGCCTCCCACCAGCCACCGGTCGGCATCTCGGTGCCCTGGAACAAGCCGGGAATGGTGCTGGTCATGGCCTGGTCGGCTCCGTTGTCGCGACCGCGTTTGATCCGTGCCCTCGAGCTTAACGCACCCATGACCCGTCGAGGAGCCTGAACCTGAAAATGTCTGCTAACGAAAAAGGCCGGCGTTGCGCCGGCCTCTTTGATGGGTTCGGGATGCCGGCTTAGCCAACGATCTCGGTGTCCGAGAACCAGTATTTGATCTCCTGCGCGGCGGTTTCCGGCGCATCGGAACCATGCACGGAATTCTCGCCGATCGACAGCGCGTGCAGCTTGCGGATGGTGCCTTCGGCGGCGCTTGCCGGATTGGTGGCGCCCATCACTTCGCGGTTCTTGGCAATGGCGTTCTCGCCTTCCAGCACCTGCACGATGGTCGGGCCCGACGACATGGACTCGACCAGCTCGCCGAAGAACGGACGCTCCTTGTGGACGGCATAGAAACCTTCCGCCTCGCGGCGGCTCATCCACACCCGGCGCGAAGCGACCACGCGCAGGCCGGCATCTTCCAGTATCTTGGTAATGGCGCCGGTGAGATTGCGGCGGGTCGCGTCCGGCTTGATCATGGAAAAGGTGCGTTCGAGCGCCATGGGATCGTCCTTGTGATGGAGAGTGGAATTGAGGGTGGCGGGCTCTATACAAGCCGCCCGCCGGCTTGCCAAGGGGAGGTGGGCGCACAGCGCGTCGCCGTCAGCCAGACCCAATGTGTCATAGCTCAATCTCGATCGTCAGATTGGCCGTGTCGCCAGCCCCAAGGCCTTCGCGGACCCGCACCGCCGTCTTGATCGGTAAGAGCAGGCTGCCGGATTTCTTGTCGGGAAACAGCGATGTCCGCCATCTGGTCTGGCCGATGACGGCTTCCACGCCAAGCGAGCCCCAGGGCCTTGCCATCCCCACCATCGCCGTCTTGATCCAGGCTCCAGGTTCCGGCGGCAGCGTCACGAAATGCCAGCCGCCCTTGCCCGGATAGACCCAGATCTCGGCCTGCACGTCGCAGCGAAACATTCTATGCCCCTTCCTCAGATCAAGGCCGTCACGACTGGCTTTGCCTTTGGTCTCTTGTTGGCGATGCTGACGATTGGCGAAACATCCATGACATCCATTCTGCCCTGCAGGGGAGGAGTCATTCTCCCCTGCAAAGAGAATGGCTTCCCTGCAAAGAGAATGGCTTTCCTGCAACGAGAATGGCAGCGCCGCCGTTGCACTACCGTTTTGTCACGATCGAAGCGCGCCGGACTTCCCAGCCTTGCCGTTCCAGTTCCGGCACGCTGTGTTCCTCGCTTGGATAGCCGACGCAGAAATAGCCGATCAGCGTCCACTCCGGCGGTGCGTCCAGGATCGTCACCATCTCGACCGGATCGAGGATCGAGACCCAGCCCATGCCTATTCCTTCGGCGCGCGCCGCCAGCCACATCGTGTGAACCGCCATGACAGCGGAATAGTCTATGGTGGCTGGCATGGTCAGGCGGCCGAGCCCATGCCCTTGCTCGGTTGCGCGGTCGGCGAAAACCGCAAGCTGGCAGGGCGCCTCATTCAGGCCGGCAAGCTTCAGGCGCCCATAGAGCGCGGCGCGTTCACCGCAAAAATTTGCGAGTGCCTCCGCGTTGCAGCGCTCGAAGCATGCCCTAACGGCGGCGCGGCATGCTTCGCTCTCGACGATAACGAAGCGCCAGGGCTGGCTCAGCCCGACAGACGGCGCGGCGCTGGCAAGCTCGAGCAGCCGCTCCAGCGCCCCTTCGGGGAGCAGCGTCGGCTTGAACCGCCTGACGTCGCGTCGCCACAGGAAAAGATTGGCGAGCCCGGCGCGAAAGTCGGCCGGGAACTCTGGGTTTGCGGTCATGGCGCGCTGCCTCTGTTGTGATTGTCCGGTTCGCCGGACTTTCGTCTTGTTTGCTTCGATCCGGGCAGTGATGAGGCGCTTCGAGCGACACGTCGTCTACCCGCATTGTCGCATTTCGCCGGGGCGGCAATTCTAATGCATGTCGCGCAAAAGTGTGCAGCGGTTTTGCGCTAACGACATGCATCAAAACAAGAACCTAAAGCGCATCGCATGAGGCCGGTCGAACGCGACGCGCTTTAGCCGAGGCCCGGCGACATTGCCGCCATCTGCGCCGTTGGACCTTGATCGGCAAACAAAACCCGCCTCGGCAAGCCGGGCGGGTCGTTGGAGCCAATTAGCACCATACCCAGATTAGTAGCATAGCTGCCGGCACAAAGCAAGAACAAAATGTGGCGCCGCTGTAAAACTGCCGATTTCAACTCTCAAGCGAGGCGAGCGCCGCCGGCGCGACGGTGCGGCCGAGGCCGCCATGCAGATCGAGGCATCGTTCGAACCATTGCGCCACGACGTCGCTGTCGTCGAGCAGCCGGTAGGGCGTGGCGATGCGCGCCCATTGCAGCGCGCCGAAAACGATGTAGTCGGCAAACAGCGGCGACGGGCCGCCGATGAAGGGCTGATAGCCAAGCATCGAGCGGAGCGGCTCCAGCGAGGCCCGGAAGCTGGCGAGCCCAGCGTCGCGGGTGGCGTATACCGCCTCCAGGCGCTTGCCGAAGCGCTGCTCGCGGTTCTGCCGGAAATAGGCGGCGTTCGCCTCGTCCTGCATGGCGTGCAGGTCCAATATCGCAGCGGTGGTGACGTAGGGATGGATGGTCAGCTGCGACCAGCGTTCGATGAAGCGCGCCGTCGCCTTGCCGCCGTCGCCGGAAAACAATGTCGGCCGCTCGGGATAGGCCTGCTCGAGATAGAGCGCGATAGCGAAGGAATCGGCGACCACCGTCTCGCCGTCGCGGATCACCGGAACGAGCTTCGAGACGCCGCCTTCCACCTTCGGCACTTCGAGAAAACGGGTCGGCACGCTGGTGATGTCGAGCCCTTTGTGGGCCAGCGCCATCGCCGCCTTCCAGCAATGTGGGCTGAACGGGCGGGCGGCGTCGCGTCCGACAAGGTCGTAGAGCAGAATGGTCATTGGCGGCAGCGTCCTCGCAGTCTAACTATGCCCGAAACAGACCCACGCGAAACAGGGTCTCGCAGGTCGAGAGAAGAATGAAACAGCATTTCAGGATGTTTGCGGCCTACAATCAATGGGCCAATGGCCGCATCTACGATGCCGCCGCCGATCTCGACGAGGAAGAGTTCGACCGCAATATCGGCGTCTTCTTCGGCTCGATGATGGGAACGCTCAACCACCTCCTGGCAGCCGACCGTATCTGGATGAAACGCTTCACCGGCGAGGGCGACGCGCCGGCAAGGCTCGACACGATCCTGCACCGCGCCTTGCCCGGCTTGCGGCTGGCGCGCGAGGCCGAGGACAAACGGATCATCGACTGGGTCGACGGCCTGAGCGACAAGGCGCTGTCGGGCCGCTTCTCCTACATGACCGTCTCGGATATGCGCACCGTCTCGCAGCGGCTGGCGCCGGCGCTCGACCACTTCTTCAACCACCAGACCCACCACCGCGGCCAGGCGCATGCGATCCTGACCATTCTGGGCAAGCCAAGCCTCGGACTGGACCTGACGATGTTCCAGCGCAGCGAGGAGGGCAGGGCATTCGCCTGAACCTGGGGCGGCTGGGGAAGCGGTGGATAGGGGACGATCTGCCGAGATTGCAAAACGCGCCAAAACATTTTATGGAGCGCACGGTCGTGAGGGCGGCCGCTTCAGCAGCATTCAGCAGCAACAGCGAGAATTGGCACGCATGCCCAATGAACCCTTGCGCCTTGTGGCGTTCTTCGCCGTGGTCCTGGCGCTTCTCAACTCCGGTTATTATTTCCACCAGGGCGACATTGTCGCGACCATCTATTTCATGATCGGCGCCATTCTTGTGACTGCGGTGACCCGGATGAGCATCAGAAGGCAGCTGATTTAGGATCTGCCGACCTAAAACCACCGACAACGGACCGCATCTCCGGCCGGCCATGATGACGAAGAGGTTGCGTCAGGCGGCGTAGCCGCCGAGGCCCCGGGCGACCGGCTTGACCGAGACTGCCGGCTGGGCGGCCGGCCAGAGGATGCCGGCCGTCACGGCGAAGGTGATCAGGGCGTCGCGTGCCGCTTCGGCCGAGATCTCGCCGGCGCGTGCCGCCTCGCAGGCCTTTACCGCGGCGCCATAGCTCAGCCGCCGGCGCGAAGGCGGGAACTCGGTCAGGAACTCGTGCATCTCGGAGAACGAAGCGATCGTCCGCTTGTAGCCGGCGCCAACGGTTAGGGCGACCGGTGTGGAAAACGTCCTGTCGTGCATTCTGGCCTCTCGAATGGGCGGAGGTCACGGCGGACGCCGTTCTCCGGTCTGGGGGTCGGGCAGAAACGCGGATCACGGCGCGAGGTTCCATGTTGCCGGGATTTGTTTTTCGCCGGCTCTGGGGGTTGTCGCCGGGAGAGCAGCGCCAGCGGCGAGGGCGCGTGCCTATTTCCACATGCCGCGCATGCGGGCGCCGAGGTCGACACGCACCTGCGGCTGGCGGCACGGATCGTCCCTGGCCTGGACGCTGGCCCACGCCACCTGCTCGAAGGCACCAAGGATCGGGCGCGGGATGAAGCGCGTGCGCGAGGCATAGACATGGCGGTCGCCGCGCGCCGCCTGGCCGTGGACGAAAAAACGCTGCGGCATCACCAAATGCAGGCTATCCTTGGCCCGCGTCATGGCCACGTAGAGCAGCCGCCGCTCCTCGTCGACGTCGTCCTTGCTGCCGACGCCGAGGTCGATCGGGATGCAGCCGTCGACGGTGTTGAGCACGAAGACGTTCTTCCACTCCTGGCCCTTGGCCGAATGGATGGTCGACAGGATCAGATAATCCTCGTCGCGGTGCGGCGGGCCGGCTTCGTCGCTGGTCGCGTCCGGCGGATCGAGCGTCAGCTCGGTGAGGAAGCGCTCGCGCGATCCATAGCCGGAAGCGATCTGCTCGAGCTGCAGCAGATCGGCCCGGCGCGTCGTCGCATCCTCATGGATACGTTCCAGATGCGGTTCGTACCAGAGCCTGACCTGCTCGATGTCGGCCGGCCATTTCTTTGCGCCGGCGCGCAGGCCGCAATAGAGCGCGACAAAGCCCGGCCAGTCGTCGGCGGCGCGCTGCGGCGGCCGGTAGCGGGCAAGCCCCATCGTCTCGTCGAGCGACGTCGCCATGGTCTCGACAATCGCATTGGCGGCCGAAGGGCCGATGCCGGGCAGAAGTTGCAGCACGCGAAAGCCGGCGACGCGGTCGCGCGGGTTTTCGGCAAAGCGCAGCACGGCCAGCACGTCCTTGACGTGGGCGGCATCGAGGAATTTCAGCCCGCCGAATTTGACGAAGGGGATGTTGCGGCGCGTCAGTTCGATCTCCAGCGGGCCGCTATGGTGCGAGGCGCGAAACAGCACGGCCTGCGCTTTGAGAACGGTACCGGCCTCGCGCTCGGTGAGTATCGCCTGGCAGACATAGCTCGCCTGCTCGATCTCGTCGCGCACGCTCACCAGCTTCGGCTTTTCCGCCGATTTGCGCTCCGACCAGAGATTTTTGGTGAAACGTTCCGACGCTTCGCCGATCACCGCATTGGCCGCCGCCAGGATCGTCTCGGTCGAGCGGTAGTTGCGCTCCAGCATGACGACCTCGGCCGGCTGCGCGAACTGCTTGGGAAAATCCAGGATATTGCGCACTTCCGCGGCGCGGAACGAATAGATCGACTGCGCGTCGTCGCCGACCACCGTCAGCCCCGATCCGTCGGGCTTGAGGGCCGTCAGGATCGAGGCCTGCAGCCGGTTGGTGTCCTGGTATTCATCGACCAGCACATGGTCGAAACGTGCACCCAGATGCGCGGCGATTTCCGGCTCGCCGGCCATCTGCGCCCAGTAGAGCAGCAGATCGTCGTAATCGAGCACGTTCTGCGCCTGCTTGGCCTCGACATATCTGGCGAATAATTGTTTCAGCTGTTCGGCCCAGCCGGCGCACCACGGGAACACCGAACCCAGCACCTCGCCGAGCGGCGCCTGTGCATTGACGGCACGCGAATAGATCGCAAGGCAGGTGCCCTTGGTCGGGAAGCGGGCTTCGGTCTTCGAAAACCCAAGCTCGTGGCGGGCGAGGTTCATCAGGTCGGCGGAATCCTCGCGGTCGTGGATGGTGAAGGCGGGATCGAGACCGATCTCCAGCGCATAATCACGCAGCAGCCTGGCGCCAATGCCGTGGAACGTGCCGGCCCAGCTCAGCGCATCGGTGATGACAGAAGCATCGCGGCCCAGCACCTCGCCGGCGATGCGCTCGACCCGCTTGGCCATTTCCGCCGCGGCACGGCGGGAAAATGTCATCAAGAGGATGCGGCGCGGATCGGCACCCCTAACGATCAGATGCGCGACCCGGTGCGCCAGCGTGTTGGTCTTGCCGGAGCCGGCGCCGGCAATCACCAGCAATGGTCCCGCGACCTTGCCGTCGCCATGTTCGACGGCAAGCCGCTGCTCGGCGTTGAGCTTTGCCAGATAGGCCGGCTGGAAGGACGAATCACGGGCGGCGAGGTTCATCGCCCATCAAGCATCGTTTCTGCTTTGTTCGCAACGGTTTGCGGAGCCGGGATAGGGCTCGTGAACGAAGAAGCCTTGCGGGCAGGCCTGTTGACTAACGCCCGGGCTCGACGCCCATCCTTGCCGATTGCCGCCGCAGCGCCTCGCGATCGTCTTCTGGTGGCGGCAGCAGCAGCGGATCGAAATCGTCGGGCACCTCGTCGATCACTTTCTTGGCGACGCGATAGGCAACATAGACGATTGCCCCGGCGATAAGCAGACGGATCATGGCTTCCTCCATTGATTCTGGAGCAACCGGAGACGCGGCATTTTGTTCCCCGACTGCTCGGCAAATGCGGGAACGACACCGATCGCGCAACCAAATCGCCGACGCCTCGTTGTCGGGCGAGAGGAGACTGCGATGAAAAAGCGCTCAATCCTGCTGCTTGTGGCAGCGCTGACCGTTGCGGGTTGCGACAACAACATCCAGCCGACCAAGGCCCCTGGCGATACGGTCGAGCAGAATCCGCAGGTCGACAAGAATCCGGTGCCGAAGTCGACGACCGGCGGCGATCAGCCCGGCACGCCGCCGAAACAATGACCGCTTCAAATGGCGTCGGCGCCGGTCAAAAAAGGGTGGCCGGCGCCGCTTGGGAGGAAGCTGATGACGCCGGCCAGGCGGAGATCAGGCCCGCCGCACATCCAAGAATAGCCGAGTCTTTCCGCAGCGTCATGGTCCGATAGCGTACAAACGGCACGCCCTGTGGACAAACCTGCCGCCACGCCGGCGTTTGTTCATCACATGGTTTGTCTATCCCATGGAACAAACCCGGCTGCTGCGTGTTTGGGTGTCGATCGGACGCTCCCAAGGCCGCCGTTCACGAAAGAACCCGCTTTCCTTGTCCCCCCTCAGGATAGCGGGTTCTTTTTGCGTTTTGCGGGAAGTCGCGGTGCGCGGGGGTCGGCGTCACCTGCTTGCCGGTTTTCGCGCCTTATGCGGCGAACCGGGGCTCAAGCCCTTGCGAAGCATGGTTGTCCCGTGCAAAAGCGCGGCCATGCTGATCATCAACGACCTTTCGCTCCGCATGGCCGGACGCCTGCTTCTCGACCATGCCTCGCTGACCTTGCCGGCCGGCAGCAAGGCTGGCCTTGTCGGCCGCAACGGCACCGGCAAGACGACCTTGTTCAAGGCGATCACCGGCGACCTCGCCTCCGAGACCGGCTCGATCAGTCTGCCCAAGAACACACGCATCGGCCAGGTCGCTCAGGAAGCGCCGGGCACCGAGGAGCCGCTGATCGAGATCGTGCTCAAGGCCGACCTTGAACGGAGTGCGCTGCTCGAAGAGGAAAAGACGGCGACCGATCCGCACCGCATCGCCGATATCCATATGCGGCTGGCCGATATCGATGCGCACTCGGCCGAGTCACGCGCCGCCACCATTCTCGCCGGCCTCGGCTTCGACGACGCCGCACAACGGCGCCCGGCCTCGTCCTTCTCCGGCGGCTGGCGCATGCGCGTCGCGCTGGCCGCGGTGCTGTTTGCCGAGCCCGATCTGCTGCTGCTCGACGAGCCGACCAATTATCTCGATCTCGAAGGCACGCTGTGGCTGGAAAACTACGTGTCGAAATACCCGCACACTGTGCTGCTGATTTCGCACGACCGCGACCTGCTCAACCGAGCCGTCAATTCGATCGTCCATCTCGACCAGAAGAAGCTGACGTTCTGGCGCGGCGGCTACGATCAGTTCGAGCGCCAATATACCGAGCAGCGCGAATTGCAGGAGAAGGGCCGCGTGAAGCAGGAAGCCGCGCGCAAGCACATGGAATCCTTCGTCGAGCGCTTCCGCGCCAAGGCGTCGAAGGCGAGGCAGGCGCAGTCGCGCATCAAGGCGCTGGAGAAGATGAAGCCGATCGCCGCGATTGTGAACGACACGGTTCGGCCGTTCTCCTTTCCGGAGCCGGTGAAGACGGTGGCCTCGCCGATCATCGCGCTGAACAACGTCAATGTCGGCTATACCGAGGGTGCGCCGATCCTGAAGAAGATGACGCTGCGCGTCGATGCCGACGACCGCATCGCGCTGCTCGGCGCCAACGGCAACGGCAAGTCGACCTTCGCCAAGCTGTTGGCCGGCCGGCTGAAGCCGGAGACCGGCGGCATGACCGTGGCGCCCGGGCTGAAGGTGGCAATCTTCGCCCAGCACCAGCTCGACGACCTCAGGCCCGACGAAAACGCCTATGAGCATGTCCGCCGGCTGATGCCGGACGCGCCGGAATCCAAGGTGCGCGGCCGCGTCGCGCAGTTCGGCCTGACCACCGAAAAGATGAACACCGCCGCCAAAGACCTGTCCGGCGGCGAAAAGGCGCGGCTCCTGATGGGCCTGTCGGCCTTCGAGGGGCCGAACCTGTTCATCCTCGACGAGCCGACCAACCATCTCGACATCGACAGCCGTGAATCGCTGATCCATGCGCTGAACGATTTTCCCGGCGCCGTCATCCTGATCTCGCACGACCGCCATCTGCTCGAAGCGACCGCCGACCGGCTGTGGCTGGTCAAGGAGGGCGCGGTTAACCCGTATGACGGCGACCTCGAGGACTACAAGACGCTGGTCACCGGCGTCTCCGGCGACCGCCGCGGCAAGCGCGAGGCGGACAAAGCCTCGAAGGCCGACCGCCGCCGCGATGCAGCCGCGCGCCGCGCCGCTTTCGAGCCGCTGGCCAAGGAAATCCGCGCCACCGAAGCGCTGATGGACCGCCTCCGCAAGCGCATCGACCTGATCGAGGACGAACTCGCCAATCCGGCCGTCTACGAAAAGGACCCCTCGACCGCGACAAGGCTGGCCAAGGAACGCTCACAACTCGCGCAACAGCTGGCCGGCCACGAGGAGAAATGGCTGTCGATGTCGGCGGAGTACGAGGAAGGCACGGCGGAGTAGGACGATGTCGGCAAAACTGTGGATCGAAGCTGCCAAGGTTTTGGCCGTCAATTCCGGAGCTGTCGTAAAATGTCCTGAGTGTGGAGACGGCAATCTGCTGGTCATCGACGCCGGAGCCGGATCATCGCATGTCGAGCGCCACATACATTGCCCGAAATGCGGTGCCTACAACGCCTTGTTCAAGCGCATTGATGGCGTGTAACTGGCCCTACACGCCGCTATCACAACCGGCTAGTTTGCTCCCATGAATCAGCACGCCAAGCTCAAAATCGGCCATTCGGCCTGTCCGCATGATTGTCCCTCAACCTGCGCGCTCGAGGTCGAGTTGCTTGACGCCAGGCGTATCGGCCGCGTCCATGGCGCCAAGGCCAACAGCTACACGGCCGGCGTCATCTGCGCCAAGGTCGCCCGCTACGCCGACCGCGTCCATCATCCCGACCGCCTGCTGAAACCGCTGATCCGGGCGGGCGCCAAGGGCGAGGGCGCCTGGAAGGAAGCGAGCTGGGAGGCCGCACTCGACCTTGTCGCCGAAAAGTTCATCGCGGCGGAGGCAAAATTCGGCTCGGAGACGGTCTGGCCCTATTACTATGCCGGCACGATGGGTCTGGTGCAGCGCGACGGCATCGAGCGGCTCAGGCATGCCAAGAAATACTCCGGCTTCTTCGGTTCGATCTGCACCAATCTGGCCTGGACCGGCTGGATGATGGGGGCAGGCGCACTGCGCGGTCCCGATCCGCGCGAGATGGGCAAATCCGACTGCGTGGTGATCTGGGGCACCAACGCCGTGGTCACGCAGGTCAACGTCATGACCCACGCCATCAAGGCGCGCAAGGAACGCGCAGCCAAGATCGTCGTCATCGATGTTTACGAGAACGCGACGATGAAGCAGGCCGATCTCGGCCTAGTGCTGAAGCCCGGCACCGACGGCGCGCTGGCCTGCGCGGTGATGCACGTGCTGTTCCGTGACGGCATGGCCGACCGCGCTTATTTGGAAAAATACACCGACGACCCGCATGGTCTGGAAGCGCATCTTCAAACGAGGACGCCGCAATGGGCCGCTGATATCACCGGGCTTTCTGTCGACGAAATCGAGACCTTCGCCCGTCTCGTCGGCACGACGAACAAGACCTACTTCCGCCTCGGCTACGGGTTTTCGCGCCAGCGCAACGGTTCGGTCAACATGCACGCCGCAGCCTCGATCGCCGCGGTCACCGGCTGCTGGCAATATGAAGGCGGCGGCGCCTTCCATACCAATTCGGGCATCTTCAAGCTCAATCAGGAACTGCTCGAAGGCACGCGGATGCGCGACCCCGCGATCCGTCATCTCGACCATTCGCGCATCGGCCCGGTGCTGACCGGGGCTGAGGATGCGCTCTATGGCGGCCCGCCGGTGACGGCGCTGCTGATCCAGAACACCAATCCGGTCAATGTCGCGCCGGAGCAGCGGCTGGTGAAGCAGGGTTTTTTGCGCGACGATCTGTTCTCCTGCGTGCACGAGCAGTTCATGACCGACACCGCCAAGCTCGCCGATGTGGTGCTGCCGGCGACGATGTTTCTCGAGCATGACGACGTCTACAAGGGCGGCGGCAACCAGCACATCACGCTCGGGCCGAAGCTGATCGACCCGCCGGAAGGTCCGCGCACCAACCATTTCGTCATCGAGGAACTCGGCAAAAGACTCGGTGTCGCCGATCGCCCGGGCTTCGGCATGACCGAGCAGCAGCATATCGACGTCATTCTGGGCAAGCGCGGGCTGGGCAGCTTTTCGAGCCTGAAAGAGCAGAAATGGGTCGATTTGCAGCCGGATTTCGATGCCGCGCATTACCTCGACGGCTTCGGCCATGCCGACAAGAAGTTTCATTTTCGCGCCGACTGGACGGGCCAGGCGTCGCCCAATCGGCCACCGAAAAGCATGGGCCTGTTCGGGCCGGTGGCGAGCCTGCCGGAATTCCCCGACCATGTCGATCTGATCGAGGTGGCGGACGAGGCGCACCCGTTCCGGCTGACCACCTCGCCGGCGCGCAATTTCCTCAATTCGACCTTCACCGAAACGCCGGTGTCGCAGGCAAAAGAGCGCCGGCCGGAGCTGCTCTTGCATCCCGATGATGCGGCGGCACTCGGCGTCGCCGACGGCGGCCGCATCGAAGTCGGCAACCAGCGTGGCGAAGTGGTGCTGCACGCAAAACTGTTCGACGGCATCAAGCGCGGCGTGGTCATCGCCGAAGGCATCTGGCCGAACAGCGCCCATGAGCGCGGCGAGGGCATCAACGTGCTGACTGGCGCCGATGCGCCGGCGCCCTATGGCGGCGCCGCCTTCCACGACAACAAGGTCTGGCTGCGCCCGGCAACTTGAAGCGTTCGGAACGATATGTTCCTCCGTCCGTTTTCGCATGGCGGGTGGAGGCATGGTCATGGCAGAAGCGTTGGCGGCGCCGGACCCCATCGGGCGAACGCTTTCGTCCGGCGAACTCGTAACCACGATGTCCCACTTCCATCGCGCCGAGATTGCGCGCATGGCTGGGTGGCGCGACCGCCTGGACCGGACGAGCAACTGGGCGATAACGGTTGTCGCGGCGATGCTGTCCGTCTCGCTTTCGACAGCCAGCGCTCACCATGGCGTGCTGCTGTTTGCCATGCTGCTTGTTCTGCTGCTGCTGTGGATCGAGGCGCGGCGATACCGCTTCTTCGACTTCTATCGGGCTCGCGTGCGCCAGTTCGAACGGCACTATTTCGCACAGGTATTCTCACCGCAGCCGGATTTTGCGTCCGATTGGCTGTTGATCGTCGGCGAGAGCCTGCGCGCACCAAAATTCCTGATTTCGCAACGCGTGGCTTTGGCGCGCCGCCTGCGTCGGAATTACATCTATATGCTGCTGATCCTGCTGCTGGCCTGGATCCTCAAACTGTCGACCCCCAGCCTCTTAAACGAAGGCGTCCGCATCGGCTTCGTCGGGTCGATGCGTGAGGCCGTCGCCAGTGCTGCGCTGGGTCCAGTTCCTGGTGGCGCCATCGTCGTGCTGGTCGCCGTCCTCTATGCCGGCCTGCTGATGGCAGCCTACCTGACGGAGAGCGACGACGGCGAACTCTCCTTCGGTGACGTCCACGTCTAGCAACGCAACTCATTGTCGCGCGTTGTTGGGCAGGTGCATTGGGCGATGGGGGTTTCATGGCTTGGCAGGCTCCGACACGTTCCAGCCTGGCGCTGTTGGTTTGCGCTTTCGCCCCCGCAGGCGCGGCCCGGGCGGCGGAGACGCTTGTTGCCGGAACCAAGGCTTCGGGAATGGGCGGTTCGGGCGAAGGCGCTTTCGTTGCCGAGATCGTCCTGCTGCTGCTTGTCGGGCGCGGCCTGGGCGAAGTGCTGCAGCGCTATGGCCAGCCGGCAATCATGGGCCAACTGATCGGCGGCATCCTGCTCGGTCCTTCGCTGTTCGGCTGGCTATGGCCATCGGCTCAGCACCTGATCTTTCCCAGCGATCCTGCGCAAAAGGGCATGATCGACGCCGTCTCACAGCTCGGCATCCTGATGCTGCTTTTGCTGACCGGCATGGAAACGGACCTGCGGCTGGTGCGCCGGGTTGGCGCGGCCTGTTTTTCCATTTCGGCGACCGGCGTCGTGGTGCCCTTCATCTGCGGTTTCGCGCTGGCGCAGTTCCTGCCGGGCGCATTGCTGTCTGACGCCACGCAACGCACCGTCGCCGGGCTGTTCCTGGGCACCGCGCTGTCGATCTCGTCGGTCAAGATCGTCGCCATGGTGGTGCGCGAGATGAACTTCATGCGCCGCAACCTCGGACAGGTGATTATTTCCTCGGCGATCATCGAGGACACGATCGGCTGGCTTATCATCGCCGTAACCTTCGGCATCGCCACCAATGGCAGGTTGCAGTTCGCGCCGCTGGTGACCACCATCGCCGCGGTGGCACTATTCATGGTGTTCTCCTTCACCATTGGCCGCCGTCTTGTCTTCACCTTGATCCGCTGGACCAACGATCAATTCCACAGCGAGTTCGCGGTGATCACCATGATCCTCATCATCATGGGCGTGATGGCGCTGATCACCAATATGATAGGCGTGCATACCGTCCTGGGTGCGTTCGTCGCCGGCATTCTTGTCGGTGAATCGCCCATCCTCTCCAGCCATATCGAAGGCCAGCTGCGCGGCGTCATCACTGCGCTGTTCATGCCGATCTTCTTCGGCATGGCGGGGCTTTCCGCCGATCTCACAGTGCTCGCCGATCCGACGCTTGCCATGCTGACGGGCGCTCTTGTGGTTATCGCCAGCATCGGCAAGTTTGGCGGCGCGTTCATCGGCGCCAGGCTCGCCGCCATGTCGTTCAAGGAAGCAATCGCCGTCGGCAGCGCCATGAACGCGCGCGGCTCGACCGAGGTGATCGTCGCCAGCATCGGCCTGTCGATGAACATCCTGTCGCACAATCTCTTCACCATGATCGTCACCATGGCCGTGATCACCACGCTGGCCATGCCGCCGATGCTGCGCTGGGCGCTCGGCCGGCTGCCGGTGGGGCACGACGAGCAGCAGCGTGTCGAGCGCGAGGCGTTGGACGAATACGGCTTCGTTTCCAGGCTGGAGCGGCTGCTGGTGCTGGTCGACGACAGCAGGATCGGCAAGTTCACTGCCCATCTCGCCGGACTGGTCGGCGGAGGCAGCGGCATGCCCACCACCTTGCTTCGCCTGCCCACCACCTTGCTTCAGCCGAAAGACGGCCGAATTGACAGGCCGAGCGACAGCAAGGGACAGGAGCGCGCCCTGCAGGAAATCAAGAAGGGTGCAAAGAAAAGCGCCCAGGCGGTGAAACGGATCGAAGATACGCTTGTCGGCAAAGTCCACCTGACGGCCCGCACCGAGTTGGAAGCCACCGGTGAGACGATCGCCGAAGAGGCCCGCAAGGGATACGGCCTGCTGCTGGTCGGCCTCGACAATGTGCTGACCGCCGATGGCGCCTTCGCGCCGGCCCTCAACGACATTGCCGCAGGATTTGACGGCCCACTTTGCCTGGTCCTGAACGGCGGCAATGCAGCCGAAAAGATGCCGACGCTGAAGGCCGGCACCAGCATTCTCGTCCCCGTCAACGGAACCCAGGTGGCGCGTCGCGCCGCCGACTTGGCGCTGGCGCTGGCCCGTCCAAACCGGGCGCGGATCAAGGTTCTCTACGTCTCGCAAAGGGCAGCCAAGGGCCGCAGGTCGACATCGGTGTCGCATAGCCGCGAAGAGGCCGTCCTGAAAGACATCGCCGACTTGGCGGGCCGCTACGGCCTGCATATCGACACCGCGTTCCATACCCGCGTCACACCCGACAAGGCGATCACTAGGGAGGCGGCCAAAGGCGCGGCGATCGTCGTGATGGGTGTCACCCAACGTCCGGGTGAGGACCTGTTCTTCGGCGAAACCGCCGGCGCTGTTTTAGCCGCCTGCAACTGCCCCGTGGTGCTTCTGGCCAGCGCGCGGCCCAAGCATGACACCGCTGGCGCTGAGCTGGCAGCGTGATTTTTACTGGGCATTGATCGGTCGGCAGGCATGTCGATCGAGGCTCTGAAGCGCTGATCCAGCCAAACGTAAAATAGTTCGAACCGAACGGTTCGGTTCTGTTGACAGAGGGTACAGGAATACAGGAATGGGTGAACGCCGGCTCACAGAATGTTCGCGCTGAAAATCACCAATAACCGCATAACCAATTGAAAAGAAATAAGAACATTGTGGCGAAAGGAGCCGCATGTCGAATTTCAAGCGGCCAATTTGGCGCACCTGTACAAAATTTTTGTGATTGGAAACGACAAGCTTGCGGACCCATCTCGGGGCGGTCCGAGCGACGCGAATTCTTCCCAAGGCACGCCACTTGACGGACAGACCAAAGAACTACCGGAGTACCTGAAATGACCAAGATCGCTCTTACCGCCGGCGCCATCCTCGTTGCCACCGGCATTGCTTTTGCCGGCAGCGACCATTATGGCTCAGACAACGTCAACCAGCCGGCCGCTCCTGCTGCCAACGTTGACAACACGTTCACCGGCTCGATCCGCAAGCCGGTTACTTCCGAGCATACCGGTGCCAAGACGACTTCCGAGTCGGTGGCGCCTGAATCCGGCCAAGGCATCTGGGGCCGCTGATTATCACAGCCCCGGAACACAAAGAGCGGCGGGCTCGGCCCGCTACTCTTGCTTTCGCGTATCAGCCGGGACGAGCGCTGGATCGAATCCTGCGCCAATCGAATACTTTGAATTGCAGGTTTCATCTGTAGCCATAATCTCGGTTGCTGAAATCGTCCAGCAACGTGCACGTCGGAAAAAGCCGATGCGTATTCGTCGGTGCGGGCAGCGCTCTCATCTCGAATGCGTCGAAAGCAACGACAACTCACGAATGACCAGCACACTGGAGTACCCGAAATGACCAAGATTGCTCTTACCATCGCCGCTATCGTCCTCACCGCCACGGGCAGCGCCTTTGCCGGCAGCGACCACTATGGTTCGGACGGTGCCAACCAGCCGGCCGCGCCTGTTGGCAATGCGCCTGTCGGCGCTATCGACAGCGGGTTTACCGGTTCCATCCGCAAGCCGCTGACGGCTGAGCACAACGCCGTCGACACCGGGGCGACGACCCGGTTCGGCACGGATCAGCCCGTAGTGCCCCAATCTGGCCGGGGCAACTGGGGCCGCTAGTTCCTCAAACCCCGGGAGCACAAAGAACGGCGGGCTTGGCCCGCCGCTCTTGTTTGTGCGAAGCTCGGTCGGTCGAGGGATCGGCGGTTTTTCCCCCGGCCTGTTGGTAAATCCCTAACGCAGATCCTTCGGCCAAATGCAGTGCGTCAGTCGGGCGCTGCCGAAGGTGAGACCGGCCCAATCGCCATCGACGTCGAACCGAGCCAGGGCCGCGGTCGGGAATTTTTCCGCCAGCTTTTTCAGCGCCGCTTCATCCGATCCAGCCCCGGCAAGCCCGCGCGCGAACTCCTCCAACCCGGGATTGTGGCCAAGCACCAGCAGCGTTCCGGTCTCCGCCTTTACTTGCCGCACCTTGGCGAGGATGTCCGCCGCCGCTGCCTCGTAGAGCGCCTGGGCAAATTTGGCCTGCACCTTCGCCGGCAATTCCGCCGAAACCAGCCGCCATGTGTCGCGGGTGCGCAGCGCCGGCGACACCAGCGCCAGCTCCGGCAGCCAGCCGCGCCGGGTCAGTTCGCGCCCGACCAGCGGCGCTGCTTTCCGCCCGCGCCCGGACAGCGGCCGGTCGAAATCGATGAGGCCAGGATCGTCCCAGCTCGACTTAGCGTGACGCAGGAGCAGCAATTGCATCATGGTTTCAAAATAAGGCCGAAACATCGCGTGCGCCATGCACGACGCGGACAATCTCGACGCATTGTTCGGCCAGTCAATAAAGCACGAGATAATTTGCCGTCAACGATCCGGATGTCAGCCATTCCGCTGGTTTTTGATGGCGTTGCCGAACCTGCTGCGGGCTTTTTGTTTTATATCCTCGATGTCGAACGGGGCGGACGGACCACTCTCCAGCCCCTCCGCCCAGGCTTTCCGTAATCGCTCCGCTTCGGCTATGCGCAAGGGCTGGCCAAGCCCGCATTCGGGTAGCACCTCGCTGACTTTTTCGACGGTCGCCATCAAGCTGTCTCCTATGACTTACCTGTGCTGTCGGCGACGTCGCATCGTCTATGAGCTGCCCTTCCGGGCGCGCACGAAAATGAACGCCGGGAGGCGGCAAAGTCGATCATATCCCTTTGGGTCCTTCAGTCTCAGTTCCTCACTTGGCGTCGGCTCGCACATCCGCTCAATGACAAATCCAGCATCCGCAAGAGGGTCAGTCAGATCGCGTAGCGGCCTTCGATAGTAGCGCATTTTCTGCCCGAGCCATCCCCATTCCTCCTCGATCAGTTCGGCATTCAAATATCCAGGATCGAGAATGCTGACCTGATCGTGAACTGGGTGATGCGTCGAAAATACCAGCGTGCCAGTTGGTCGAAGCAGCCGCGCATATTCAGAAAAAACGGCTGGTAGGTCCGCTAGGTAATGGAGGACGAGCGAAGATAGCACGAGGTCAAAAGTCTCGTCGCCGAGGATACCTTGCAGATTGCTCACGTCGCCCTGGATCACGCGGGCGCGACCTGCGACGCGCTTTTGCGCGAGAGCAACCATTGCGGCGCTACGGTCGACAGCAACCACGCGAGCACCGTGGCACATCAGCCAATCGGCGTACCAGCCGTGACCGCAACCGGCATCAAGAACATCGATATTGTCGACCGGTGGCAGGAGATGCAAGGTCGTCGGGCGCTCGTAGAGAGCATTCCAGGGCCGCTCATCGATCATCGCCGAGTAACGCCCGGCGATGGTGTCATAGTCTGTCGTTTCGGGCACGGACGTCATACCTCGTTATACCCGAAATCAATATCACTGGCGTCTGCCTTTGGCACATCGCGTCCTTGCGCTGTGCTGCCGAAAATCTGGCCGCTATCGAGACACAGCAGGCTTTCGCAGCCCACCGCACGGCTAATTTGTGGGGTTCACGACCCAGCCGATTGAAAAGCAATCACGGCGTTATCCGCGCCAGGTGCTCAAGATCGGTCTCTTCACGCAGCGGGTCGGGCGCGATCACCACCGACGTGGCGTTGTCGGCATCGTCGGCGAAGCGCGAAAACACCGTGCGGCCGGCTTCCATCCGCGCCTTGCCTTCGGCGACCAGGCCCAGCGCCAGCGGATAGAGCTGGTGCTCGGCCTTGAGCACGCGAGCGGCCAGCGTGTCCTCATTGTCGCCGACCATCACCGGCACTGCGGCCTGGGCGATGATCGGCCCGTCATCCATGTCGAGCGTGACGAAATGCACTGTGCAGCCATGGATGCGCATGCCTGCGCGGATGGCTCGCGCGTGCGTATCCAGCCCCTTGAAGGCAGGCAGCAGGGCAGGGTGGATATTGACCATCCGGCCCTGCCACTTCTCGACGAAACGCGCGCCGAGGATGCGCATATAGCCGGCCAGCGCGACGATTTCGGCGCCGAACGACAAGAGGGCCGCATCGATCGCCCCGTCATGCGCTTCCTTGCTGGCATAGTCGGAGCGCGAAATCACCTTGGTGGCGATGCCGCGAGCCGCGGCGATGCCGAGGCCGGCGGCATTGGCGCGATCGGAGATGACGCCGACGATCTCGGCCGGATAGGCCGGGCTGCCGGCGGCCGCGATCAGCGCCGTCATGTTGGAGCCGCGCCCCGAAATAAGCACTACGGTGCGTTTTCTGGTCATAGGCCGATCGAGCCCCGATAGATGACGCCGGCATCGCGGCGCGGTACGATCTGGCCGATCGGCGTCACCGTCTCGCCGGCCTCCTGCAGAACGGCGGCGACCTGCGCCGCCTGGCCGGAGGCGACGACCAGGATCATGCCGATGCCGCAATTGAAGGTGCGCATCATCTCTTCCGGCGCGACGCCGCCGGTCTTGGCCAGCCACGAAAACACCGGCGGCACTTCGATGGCGCCAAGATCGAGCTCGGCCGAAAAATCCTTGGGCAGAACGCGCGGGATGTTTTCTGGAAAGCCGCCGCCGGTGATATGGGCCAGCGCCTTTATGCCATGCGTGTTGCGGATCGCCTTGAGGATCGACTTGACGTAGATGCGCGTCGGCTCGAGCAGCGCCTCGGCCAGTGTCGCCTCGTCATTGAACGGCGCCGGATCGCCCCAGCCAAGGCCGCTTACCGCGACGATGCGGCGGACCAGCGAAAAGCCGTTCGAATGCAGGCCCGACGAGGCAAGGCCGAGCAGCACGTCGCCCTCGACGATGTCGTCGGTCGGCAGCAGCTGGCCGCGTTCGGCGGCACCGACGGCAAAGCCGGCAAGGTCGTAGTCCTTGTCGTGATACATGCCCGGCATTTCCGCCGTCTCGCCGCCGATCAGCGCGCAACCGGCCTGCCGGCAGCCGGCGGCAATGCCGCCGACGATCGAAGCACCCTGGTCGGGATCGAGCTTGCCGGTGGCGAAATAGTCGAGGAAGAACAGCGGTTCGGCGCCCTGCACGACGATGTCGTTGACGCACATGGCGACGAGGTCGATGCCGATCGTATCGTGCTTGCCGGCGTCGATGGCGATCTTCAGCTTGGTGCCGACGCCGTCATTGGCGGCGACCAGCACCGGATCGGTGAAGCCGGCGGCCTTTAGGTCGAACAGGCCGCCGAAGCCGCCGATCTCGCCATCGGCGCCCGGCCGGCGGGTCGCGCGCACCAGCGGCTTGATCTTCTCGACCATGAGATTGCCGGCATCGATGTCGACGCCCGCTTCGGCATAGGTGAGCCCGTTCTTGCGCTTGCTCATTTCCGGCGCCTGCTCATCTGTTGCGCTTGCCTGTCGCTGGTTTCATTCGCTTGCGGGCTCTTCGCATGAACGGCCGCACCTCGCAAGGATGACGGCGGGATCAGACGGTCTTGGCTCGACAAAAGAGTGGACACTGCCGCCCTTATGGACGCCCCTCTCGTTCCGCCAGAACCATGTCGACGCGGTCGAGTTGTGCCTTGGCGTAGCCGCTCAGCGCTATTCCGCTATTGTTCGTTCGAATCCAGTGCACAGCCTGCCTCACCCGCTCGTAGTGCCCAAGTTCGATTTCGCAGGCAATCAGCGCGAGGATCCGAACTGCGAAGGGCTGTGTGAATTCGTAAGGTTTGTCGAGCAGCTCGCTATGTCCGGCGACGTAACTGGCGAGGTCCGGATTCTGAGCCCTGATCCGTCGCGCCAGCTCGACATATTTCCCCAGCAACCTATCTATGCTCGTCTGGTCAAGGTTCTCGAAGTAACGAGCATAAGCTTTCAGCTCATTGTTAAATATCGTTTCGGGATGAAACTGCGACAGTCCGGGCCAGATCCATTTTTTGCCGTACAGCCTTTCAAGCAACGGCCTGACGGTAAGAAAGTCCAGGTAAACGAGCATGTTCACATGAACATCGCCAGAGCTTGCAGTAAAGGCTTCTTCGAGAATCAGGCTGATATCGTCGCTCCGGTCGACTTCGAAGACGCCTTTCCGGATGCGGCGAAAGCCATGTCCCATCATGAACGTATCGAGATACTTACGCGCTTCGCCAACGGCCAAAGACAAGGTTCCACTCCCTCTTTGTTGCGCCATGGTGCCTTGATGGTTGCCGAAGAGTCCAGCCACTGCGCCGCTTGTTCCAAAATAGCTTCGCGGCCAGTGCGCTCTCGACAAACCCGTGCACGGCCCAACTTTTGTCGCTTCTCACTTGCCGTGACCCTCCATCTCCATCATGTATCGACAAACAAGAGCGACGGGATAATGCGTTTGACCATCCCCAACATGATCACGATCATGCGCTTCGTGCTGGTGCCAGCCGTGGTGCTGGCCATGCTGCAGGAACGCTGGGACTGGGCCTTTGCCGGCTTCCTCATTGCCGGCATTTCCGACGGCGTCGACGGCTTCATCGCCCGCCATTTCAATCAGTTTTCCAGGCTCGGCGCCTATCTCGACCCGATGGCCGACAAGCTGCTGCTGGTCTCCGTCTTCGTGGTCATGGGCATCAGCGGCGAGTTGCCGCTATGGCTGGTCATCACCATGGTGTCGCGCGACGCGCTGATCGTCTGCGCCGTGCTTTTGTCCACCGTCATGGCGCATCCGGTTGAGATGAAGCCGCTCCTGGTGTCGAAGGCCAACACCGCGATCCAGATCGTGCTGGCGGCAGTGGTGTTGGGCGAACTCGCCTTTGACATCCGTCTCGATCCGCTGAGGCCGGCCCTCATATTGCTGTCCGGGGTCTTGACCGTGGCTTCGGCCGCGGCCTATCTCGTGGCTTGGCTGAGGCATATGAGCGGCTATGGCGAAGGCTCCACACCCGGCACCTGAACACGGGGCACCTGAACGCGGGGCACCTGAACACCAGGCACCCGACGAACGGTCGATCGACGCCGAGGCCGAAGCCGCGGCAGCGGAAGCTGCGGCATCGGCGTCGTTTCGCCGCCAGATCCGCTTCTGGCTGGTCAGCGCCATCATCCTCGCCGTCTTCCTCTATGTCTTCAGCGGCATCCTTCTGCCCTTCGTCGCCGGCATGGTGCTCGCCTATTTCCTCGACCCTGTCGCTGACCGGCTGGAGCGGCTCGGCCTGTCCAGGCTGATGGCGACGGTGGTCATCCTCATCGCCTTTATCGTCGTCCTGGTGCTGGCCGTCGTCATCCTGGTTCCGGTGCTCGCCTCGCAGATGGCTGATTTCGCCAGCAAGCTGCCGGACTATCTGACCCGGCTGCAGAGCCTGATCACCAGTTTCGACCCGAAATGGCTGGAAGAGAAATTCGGCGTCGACGCCAATGGCCTGCGCGAAGGGCTGAACTCGCTGCTGACCTCCGGCTTCGGTCTCCTGACTACGGTCTTCACCTCGATCTGGAGCTCCGGCGTGGCGCTGGTCTCGGTTGTCAGCCTGTTCGTGGTGACGCCGGTCGTCGCCTTCTACATGCTGCTCGACTGGGACCGCATGGTGGCAATCGTCGACGGCTGGGTGCCGCGCGACTATGTCAAGACGGTCCGGGCGATCGCCAGGGACATCAACACCGCGACCGCCGGCTTCGTGCGCGGCCAGGGTACGCTCTGCCTGGTGCTCGGCGCCATGTATGCCACCGGCCTGACGCTGACGGGCCTGAATTTCGGCATCCTCATCGGCCTGTTCGCCGGGCTGATCTCGTTCATCCCCTATGTCGGCTCGCTGACCGGGCTGGTGCTGGCTGTCGGCGTTGCCTTCGTCCAGTTCTGGCCGGACTGGACCATGATCGCGGCAGTGGCAGGCGTGTTCTTCGTCGGCCAGTTCATCGAGGGCAACATCCTGCAGCCGCGGTTAGTCGGCAAAAGCGTCGGCCTGCATCCGGTGTGGCTGATGTTTGCACTGTTTGCCTTCGGCGCGCTGTTCGGCTTCGTTGGCCTGCTGATTGCCGTACCGGCTTCCGCCGCCGTTGCCGTTCTGGTGCGTTTCGCCATCGCGCGCTATCTGGAATCGCCGCTCTACAAGGGCCATGCCG
This sequence comes from Mesorhizobium sp. M1217, assembly GCF_040318275.1. Classification (NCBI taxonomy): domain Bacteria; kingdom Pseudomonadati; phylum Pseudomonadota; class Alphaproteobacteria; order Hyphomicrobiales; family Phyllobacteriaceae; genus Mesorhizobium; species Mesorhizobium sp. M1217. The sequence continues at coordinate 36,841 of NZ_JAMYMA010000019.1, forward strand.
ACGAGCCGGTGCCGCCGCTGCCGGTTCGGCGCCGCGGGGGCGCGCGCGGTTGAGCCAGATGCCGGACAACAAGATCGATCCGCCGCGCCAATTGCCGCTCGATCTAGGCCACGGCACCGGCTATTCGCGCGACGAGCTCGTCGTCTCCGCCACCAACAGCCAGGCCGCGGCGCTTGTCGACCGCTGGCCGGACTGGCCGTCGCCGGTTATCGTGCTGGCCGGGCCGGCCGGCTCGGGAAAAACCCATCTGGCCTCGATCTGGCGGACCCGCGCTGGCGCCGTGAAAGTGGAGGCCGGCCGCATCGGCGACTGCATCGAAAATCTCGGAGCGCGCCCCGCCCTGATCGACGATGTCGATGCCGGCCCGATTGATGAGCACGGCCTGTTCCATCTGATCAACGCGGTGCGCGGCGCCGGCTCGAGCTTGCTGTTGACGGCGCGCCGCTTTCCCTCCGCCTGGGGCGTCGGGCTGCCCGACCTGGCGTCGCGGCTCAAGGCGGCGGCTACCGTCGAGATCCACGAACCCGACGATCTCTTGCTGGCCGGCGTCATCACAAAGCTGTTCGCCGACCGCCAGGTCGAGGTCGAGCCGCATGTCGTGCAATATCTGGTGCGCCGCATCGAGCGCTCGCTGGCCACCGCCATGCGGGTGGTCGAACGGCTCGACCGCACCGCGCTCGAGCGCAAGACGCCGATAACGCGGGCGCTCGCCGCCGAGACCGTCAGCGCCATGGACGAAGGGCAGGGCGAGTTCGAGATTTGACGGTTCCAGTTCAGCCACTGTCCCATTTCGGGAACAAAAGCTGGCATCCGTCTTGCAGCAAGGAGCTTGCCGGCTGATCCCGGTCCTGATTGCGTATCAATCAGGTAAGTAGGCTCGCCGGGAGATGGGGTGGTTGGGGTTCTCTTCCCGGCGAGCTTGCCTTTGGCAGCATCGAATCGATAGCGCCATTGCGCGGCGGCCGGGCCTCAGCTCTCTCCACCCGCAATCACAGCTCATTCCACGCCAAAGCGCCGGCGATAATCGCCGGGCACCAGGCCGGTTATCCTGGCGAATACCTTGCGGAAGGAGCCGGGATCGTCATAGCCGACCTCCCAGGCGATCTGGTCGATCGATCGTATCGTGGTTTCCAGCATCTCGCGCGCCTTGCCGACGCGCAGGTGCTGACAATATTCGGTCGGCTTGAGGCCGGTGGCGTTGCGGAACCTGCGTAGGAAAGTCCGCTCCTCCAGTCCGGCATGCTCTGCCATGGCGCCAAGCGTCACGTCACGCGCGCCGTTCGCCTGCAGCCAGTGCTGCACCTTGAGGATCGCTTCGTCGCCATGGGTCAGTCGCGGCGCAAACGGGCTGTAAAAACGTTGCTCGCGGCCCGGCGGATCGACCAGCATGAAACGGGCCGTGTCCATCATGACGGCTGACCCGAGCACCCTGTCCACCAGCTTGAGGCCAAGGTCGGTCCAGGCCATGTAGCCGCCGGCGGTGATGATATCGCCATCGTCGATGACCAGCCTGTCGGCGTCGAGCAGGATGTCTGGAAAGCGTAGCGCCAGCGCGTCGCGATAGGCCCAGTGCGTCGTCGCCGCACGGCCGGACAACAGGCCGGTCTCGGCAAGCACGAAGGCGCCGGCGCAGACCGAACCGAGCGTCGCCCCTGCCATGTGGCGGTCCCTGAGCCAGCCGGCATAGGGTGCTGCCGCCTCGCGCGGAATCGGATCACCTAGGGTCGGGGGCAAGATGACCATGGCAGGTCCATGGCCAGCACCGGACCCGCTGTCGAAGGTGCGGATAACCGTTGGGCTCGCCTCCTGCAGCCGCCAATGGCTGACGCGAAGCGTCGCCGCCTCCGGCGACCGCTCGACAGCCAGCCGGTTTGCCAGCATGAAAAGATCGGTCAGGCCGAGCACGGCTGCTTCCTGCACGCCGGGATACAAGACAAGGCCGATTTCGATCAGATCACGCGCAGCCGTCATTTGTCAGTTTTGCCACGTTGAATGTCCGTTTTGCCAATGCTCACCCTGACCGCACTGTTATAATTTGTCCAGCTGAAGGGGGCTAAAAGCTTCCCTGTTACCCGCCAACTTTTCCATCAAGGAGTAGGACGATGAGCACATTCACCACCCGTGACGGCACCGAGATTTTCTACAAGGATTGGGGCAAGGGCCAGCCGGTCGTGTTCCATCACGGCTGGCCGCTGAGCTCAGACGACTGGGACAACCAGATGCTGTTCTTCCTCGAAAAGGGCTACCGCGTCATCGCACATGACCGCCGCGGCCACGGCCGCTCGTCGCAGACCGCGACCGGCAACGACATGGATACCTACGCTGCCGATGTCGCGGCGCTGGCGGCGCATCTCGATCTCAGGGATGCGATCCACATCGGCCACTCGACTGGCGGCGGCGAGGTGGCGCGTTACGTCGCGCATTACGCCGGCGGCGGGCGTGTTGCCAAGGCGGTGCTGATCGGCGCCGTGCCGCCGATTATGGTCAAGACCGACAGCAACCCCGGCGGCTTGCCGATCGAAGTCTTCGACGGCTTTCGCGCGGCTCTGGCCGCTAATCGCGCCCAGTTCTACAGGGATGTGCCGGCCGGCCCGTTCTATGGCTTCAACCGCGACGGCGCCAAGATCTCGCAAGGCGCCGTCGACAATTGGTGGCGCCAGGGCATGATGGGCGGAGCCAAGGCCCATTACGACTGCATCAAGGCATTCTCGGAGACCGATTTCACCGACGATCTCAAAAAGATCGAGGTTCCCGTCCTGATCATGCATGGCGACGACGACCAGATCGTGCCGATCGCCGATTCCGCGCTGCTTGCGGCCAAGCTGGTGAAGCACGGCACGCTCAAGATCTACAAGGGCCTGCCGCACGGCATGTGCACCACCCATCCGGAGATCATCAATCCGGATCTGCTGGCCTTCATCCAGGGCTGACATCTTGCCTATCGGACGGGCAGCGCAGGCTCGTGCTGTCCGTCCGTCGCTTAAGCATGACCGGCGACAGGAGACACGCTCGAGCGTGATCCGCTTGCCCTGCCGACGAGATTTGCTTGATGAATGGTCGGAGTGGAGAGATTCGAACTCCCGACCCTCTGGTCCCAAACCAGATGCGCTACCAGGCTGCGCTACACTCCGAACGGTCTGTTGCCTATTGATTTCGGCCCGCCAAAGCAAGCGCAAAAACCATCGGCCTTGCTGCCGGCGTCATTGCGCAGTAATGACGGGCTAGTGCATGGCCAGAGAATAGTAATCTGGTTTCGAGGTCGTGTGCTTGCAACCAGCAATGAGGTGGTCATGTCAGCCCGCATTTTCAGCCCAGCCAAAACCGCGATGCAGTCCGGCAAGGCCAAGACCGGCCATTGGGTGCTGGAATTCGATCCGGAGCAGCGCAAGAAGATCGATCCGCTGATGGGCTACACCACGTCCGGCGACATGCGAAGCCAGATCAGGCTGACCTTCGACACCAGGGAAGAGGCGGTCGCCTATGCCGAGAAGGAAGGGCTGTCTTTCCGCGTCGAGGAGCCGAAGGAAATCAAACGCCGCCAGATTTCCTATGCGGAGAATTTCCGCTATGACCGCAGGACGCCCTGGACGCATTGATCTCATACCGGCCCTGCCGGCGCCAACAATCAGCCGGTCATGCGGCCGGCCAGCGGTCCCGTAGCTCAGCTGGATAGAGCACCGGCCTTCTAAGCCGATGGTCACAGGTTCGAATCCTGTCGGGATCGCCAATATTTCAGCGTCCATTCCGGACAGGTTCACTCGCCAGTCGCGAACAGGATTTCCAACACATGACAGCGATGGGCGCGGCGGCATTGCTGATCCTGGTCCTGACCTATGCCGGCGTCGCCATCGGCACGATACCAGGGCTGCGCCTCGACCGGGCAGGCATCGCGCTGCTCGGCGGTGCGGCGATGATCGCCATCGGCGCGCTCAGCATGGAGGACGCCTACCGCGCCATCAGCTTCGACACCATCACGCTTTTGCTCGGCATGATGATCGTCGTGGCGCATCTGAAAGTGTCCGGCGCTTTTCGCGCGCTCGGCGGGTTCGCCATTGAGCATGCGCATGCGCCATTCATGCTGCTGGTGATGGTGACGCTGTTGACCGGCGTCCTGTCGGCATTCCTGGTCAACGACGCCATCTGCCTGGTCATGGCGCCGATCGTCGTCCATGTCACCCGCGTCATCAACCGCAACCCGGTTCCCTATCTGATCGCCACCGCCACGGCCTCGAATTGCGGCAGTGTCGCCACCATCACCGGCAATCCGCAGAACATGGTCATCGGCGCCCTGTCGGGGATTTCCTATCCGGCCTTCTCGGCGGCACTTGCACCGGTCGCGGCGTTCGGCCTCTTCGCCGTCATCGTCATCATCCGCATCGTCTACCGCGCCGAATTTTCGCGCAAGGCCGAGCTCAGCCCCGAAGTCTATCGCGGCCGCATGCTGCCGGGGCAGGTGCTCAAGGCGGTGGTCGTCTGTATCGGTTTGGCGGTCGCTTTCTTTGCCGGCGTTCCCGTAGCCAAGGCGGCGCTGATTGGCGGTGCGATTCTGTTGCTGACCCGCGCCATCAAGCCTGAGCGCATCTATCGCGAGATCGACGGGCCGCTGCTGTTCATGTTCGCCGGGCTGTTCATCGTCGTCGCCGGTGCCGAAAAGACATTGCTGACGCCCGACATCGTCGCTTCGGCAAAGGACCTTGGGCTGAATGATGTCTGGCGGCTGTCCGGCTTCACCGCAGTGCTGTCCAACATCATGAGCAACGTTCCGGCCGTGCTGGCGCTGCGGCCGTTCATACCCGGCCTGGAGAATCCAGAGCGTGCCTGGCTGGTCGTCGCCATGAGCTCGACCCTGGCCGGCAATTTCACGCTGCTCGGCTCGGTCGCCAATCTGATCGTTGCCGAGCACGCGCGGGTCTCCGGCAAGCCGCTGGGCTTCATCGCCTTCTTCAAGGTTGGCCTGCCATTGACGCTGGTCACGCTTCTTGTCGGGACGGCATGGCTGGCGGCCTAAAAGCACGTCGCGTTCGACCGGCCTCATGCGACGCGCTTTAGGCTCTTGTTTTATGCATGTCGTTATCGCAAAACCGCTGCACACTTTTGCGCGGCATGCATTAGCCGGTCAGGGCGATGTCACCGTCACATGGCCCTTCATATTGGGATGGAAGCGGCAGAAATAATCGACCGATTCGGCCTTCTTCACCATCAGGCTTGCTGCCTGCTTCGGCGGGATCATCACTTCCCAGCCGCCGTTGACGGTTGCCGTGTGGGCGAACACGTCCTTGTTCACCCACTTGATCGTGTCGCCGACCTTCGCCTCGATGTTTCCGGGCGAAAACACAACCTTGTCGATCGTCACCTCAATGGTTTCGGCCTTGGCAGGTGCGGCGCCGATGGTCAGCGCCAGCGCAACCCACAGATGCCGCCTCGACACCATTGGCCCGATCCTCACTTCAGCATACCGGCGACGTGTTCGGCGTGCTGTTCGTGGCCCTGGAATATTTTCAGGCCGGTTTCCAGCAGGCTCTTCAGCTCGGCATTGCCGGCCGACGGGATCAGCAGAGTTTCGAGCGCGCCATTGACCTGCTTGTGGTAGGCCACCTCGCTGGCGACATAGGCCTTGTCGAACGCCGCGCCCTTGAGCTTGGCAAGCTTGGCACGTTCCTCGGCCGCCGCCTTGGTCAGCGCTTTGCTGGTCGGATTGTCCTCAGGCGTGACCTTGAGCTTCTTGACTAGGTCGAGAGCCTGTTTGTTGACGGCCTCGTGATCCCGCACCATGTCCTTGGCGAAATCTACGACCTCTTTGTTTTTCGATTTCTGCAGCGCCTGCTTGGCCGCCTCGACGTCAAGCACGCCCGCTGTGTAGGCGATATGTGCGATCTGCGGATCGGTCGGCTTGTCGGCAGCTTGCGACAAGGGCGCTGCGCTAAGCAGGAAAAATGCGGCCAGTGCCGTGGTCGATCGAATAAACATGATGCTCTCCTTCGCCCCGACGCCGAGCTGCATCGGGCTTCGTTTTCAGTGATGGCCATTGGATGCAGGTCGCCGGAAAACGTTCCCGCGAAAATCGACGCGACCTATACGGAAAGACCAAGCCGCTGCATCACGGCATTGGTCAGCCGTTCACAGCGCCGGCCCGCGAACGGAAACGCGTCGAGCAGCACCGGGCCGATCTGGTCGTCCAGCGCCTTGCGCACCAGCGCACGAGCGCGGTGCAGCCGGGTCTTGATGGTTTCTGGTCGCACGCCAAGCAGTTCGCCGGTCTCCTCGATGCTCAGCCCCTCGATGACTCGCGCCACGAACACCAGCCGGTAGACATCGGGAAGACTGTCGGTTGCCCGTTCGACAAGCTCAAGGATCTGCCGTTGCGCCATCGTCCGCTCCGGGTCGTCGCTCGGGTTGAGGGGAAACCGGATGATTTCGGCTTGCGGATTTTCAGGTATCGCCACCATTCGCCGCCTTTTGCGCAAGCGGCCGAGCGCTTCGTTGATGACGATACGCGACAGCCACGTGGCGAGCGAGGCATCGCCACGAAAGGCCTCGAGGTGGGCAAACGCCCTGACATAGGCCTCCTGGACGATGTCCTCGGCCTCGCTGTCGTTGCGCACAACGCCGCGGGCGATGCGGTAGAGCCTCTGGTTGTGCGTCTTGATGATGGTGCGGAATGCATCGCCATCGCGTGCCAGCGCGCGGCCGACAAGCTGCATGTCGCCGGAAGCGGCGGACGTTGCCGTCAACACAGCCGGCATTGGCGATCTCCTGATAGGCTTCTCATCGGGATATTGGATGCATCGGCCGACAAAAGGTTCCCGACCGATCCGCCGGCCAGCCTCGATCCGCATCAAGCGCCGGCAGAAGCTATTCTATCGCTTCCGCCACGCCGGCGTCTCTATTTTGTAGACGCCGCTTCATCGGCTGATCGGTCGCCATGACACCGCTCAGGATCGCAGTGTATCCAGGCTGTTACGCCGATTCCTGACTCAGTCTGGCAAGGTGCTGGCTCAGGCCTCTGCGGCCGCCGCCAGCCCGCGCGCCAGGTCGGCCTTCAAATCCTCGACATCCTCGAGCCCGATCTGCAGGCGCACCAGCGGTCCGTCATACGGGCCCTTGGCGACGGTACGGTCGCCCAGGAATACCGGCACGGCAAGGCTCTCATAGCCGCCCCAGGAATAGCCGAGGCCGAAAAACTTCAACGCGTCGAGGAAGGCGTGCTGCTGCTTCTGTCCGCCGCCTGCAAGGACGATAGAGAAGATGCCGCTCGATCCGCAAAAATCGCGCTTCCACAAAACGTGGTCGGGATGGCTGGGCAGCCCCGGATGCAGCACCTGCGCCACGCCCGGCTGGCCCTCCAGCCAGCCGGCGAGGGCAAGCGCGCTCTTTTGATGGTGCTCCAGCCGCACGCCCATTGTGCGCAGGCCGCGCAGCACCTGGTAGACGTCATCCGGCCCGGCGCAGCATCCCATCGTGTTGAACGTCTCGCAAAGCTGCTTCCAGCAGGCTGCGTTGGCCGAGACCGTGCCGAGCAGCACGTCGGAATGGCCGGCCGGGTATTTCGTCGCCGCATGGATCGAGATGTCGACGCCATGGTCGAGCGGGCGGAAGTAGAGCGGCGTCGCCCATGTGTTGTCCATCATGACGATGGCGCCGGCGGCATGCGCTGCCTTGGCGATGGCCGGTATGTCCTGCACCTCGAAAGTGTTGGAGGCCGGCGATTCGGTGAACACCACCCTGGTGTTGGGCTTGATCAGCGCCGCGATGCCGGCGCCGATGCGCGGTTCGTAATACTCGACCTCGATGCCCAGCCGCTTCAGCATCGTGTCGGCGAAATTGCGGGTCGGGTGATAGACGGAATCGACGATCAGCAGATGATCGCCGGCCGACAGGAAGGCGAGCAGCGGCAGCGTCACCGCCGCCAGGCCCGATGGAACCGCGACCGTGCCCGCAGAGCCTTCCAGCGCATCGATCGCGCTGTTCAGCGCATCGGTGGTCGGCGTGCCCCGCGTTCCGTAGGTGTATTTCTGGCTGCGTGAAGCCATCGCCGCCGCGTTGGGATAAAGCACGGTCGAGGCATGCACCACCGGCGGGTTGACGAAGCCGAAATAGTCATGCGGGTTGTTGCCGGAATGGGCGAGCCGCGTGTTGATGCCCATCTCGCTGCCGTCTTTTGCCATTGCATTTCGTCCCGTGAGTAGGTCGTTAGCCATAGTGCGGCGGCATTGGCCGCGCAACCGCACCGCACTCGCCAGGCAAAGGTCTTGAATATGCCAATTCAGCAATGCGCCGTCGATCCGCAGGGCGCCCGGCGCGGTCGGGAAGTCGCGGTCGGGAAGGCGCGATCGGATTTTGCCGGCTTTATCGGCGCGTTGACCGATTTGCGGGCGCGTTTGTCTGCGATTCAGGCATTTCAGCCAGTTGGTTTTCAAAGTCTTTCGGATTTGGTCATTTCCCTTGACCTCACAGGAATAATCGCCTTCGATGTTGTTCGTGAATGGGAGACAGCGCGTCGGTTACGATGCGGGATTCCGGTAATGGGCCGGGATACGAAGCTGCGTTCACACGGGAAAAAGTCAGGTTCGCCTGGAAAAAACAGAAAAGGGTCTGTGGGTCATGAAACACATTGCAATCGGCGTTTTGGGCGCCGCCGCGTTTGGATTCGCGGCTTCGGCCGCATCCGCGAGCACGCTCGACGACGTCAAGGCGAAAGGCTTCATCCAGTGCGGCACCAACACAGGTCTTGCTGGCTTCGCGGCGCCGGACGACAAGGGTGAATGGAAAGGCATCGATGTGGATTTCTGCCGCGCCGTGGCGGCCGCCGTCTTCGGCGATGGCACCAAAGTCAAATTCACGCCGCTCAGCGCCAAGGAGCGGTTCACCGCGCTGCAGTCGGGCGAGGTCGACATCCTGTCGCGCAACACCACCTGGACCATCAACCGCGATACGGCACTTGGCCTGAACTTCGTCGGCGTCACCTATTATGACGGTCAGGGCTTCATGATCAACGCCAAGAAACTGCCGGGCGTCAATTCGGCGCTGCAGCTTTCGGGCGCGGCGGTCTGCGTGCAGAGCGGCACCACGACCGAGCTCAATCTCGCCGACTACTTCAAGGCGAACAAGATGGAATACAACCCCGTCGTCTTCGAAAAGCTGGATGAGGTCAACGCCGCCTATGACGCCGGCCGCTGCGACGTCTACACCACCGACCAGTCGGGTCTCTACGGCATCCGCCTGACGCTCAGCGCGCCGGCCGACCATGTCGTGCTGCCCGAGATCATCTCCAAGGAACCGCTCGGCCCGGCCGTGCGCCAGGGTGACGACCAGTGGTACCACATCGTCAAGTGGACCTACTTTGCGCTGTTGCAGGCCGAGGAACTGGGCATCACCCAGGCCAATGTCGACGAGATGAAGAACTCGGACAATCCTGAGATCAAGCGCGTGCTCGGCCAGGAAGCCGACACCAAGATCGGCACCGATCTCGGCGTCTCCAACGACTGGGTCGTCAACATCGTCAAGGCAGTTGGCAACTACGGCGAAATGTTCGAACGCAATGTCGGTTCGGGCAGCCCGCTGAAGATCGCGCGCGGCATCAACGCGTTGTGGACCAAGGGCGGCCTGCAATACGCTCCGCCGATCCGCTGATCGAAATGTGATCCGGAAGGCAGCTTCCTGCCTTCCGGTTTCTCTTTCCAGGGGATGGTCGCCAGAAGGGTGGTGGTTTAATGGCATCGCAGGAAATTCTTCGCGAGGAGCCAAGCCGCGGTTCCTTCATCAATGATCCTCGCGTCCGCGGCATATTCTTTCAAGCACTGGTCCTTGTCCTGCTGGTAGCGGGTGTCTGGTGGGTTACCCACAACGTCATCGCCAATTTGACGCGGCTGCACATCGCTTCCGGCTTCGGCTTTCTCAAGGGCCGCGCCGGCTTCGACATCAGCGAAAGCGCCATCGCTTATTCATCGGATTCGACCTATTTCCGTGCCATCCTGGTTGGCTTTATCAACACCGTGATCGTTGCTGTCGTCGGCATCATCACCGCTACCATCATCGGTTTCATCGTCGGCATCGGCCGGCTGTCGCATAACTGGCTGATCAGGAAGATCTGCACCGTTTATGTCGAGGTGTTCCGCAACATCCCACCGCTGCTGGTCATCTTCTTCTGGTATTCCGGCGTGCTCGCCGTGCTGCCGCCGCCGCGCGACAGCATCAATTTGCCGTTCGGCTCCTTTCTCAACCAGCGCGGCTTCTATTTTCCCCGCGCTATGTGGGGCGAGGGATCCTGGCTCATCCTGGTCGCACTGCTCCTCGGCATCGCCATGGCCTGGTTCGTCGCCCGCAAGGCGCGACAGCGGCAGATGGCGACGGGGCAGCCATTCCCGGTGTTCTGGACATCCATAGCGTTGATCGTCGGCCTGCCGCTGCTGGCCTACGCGCTGAGCGGCTTTCCGCTGAGCTTTGAATTTCCAAAGCAGTCAACCTTCAATCTCGTCGGTGGCTTTCAGGTCAGGCCCGAGTTCCTGTCACTCTATCTGGCGTTGTCCTGCTATACGGCCGCCTTTATCGCCGAGATCGTGCGCGCCGGCATCAGGGGCGTCAGCGCAGGCCAGACCGAGGCGGCCGCTGCACTCGGGCTGCGCTCGGCATCGATCCTCAGGCTTGTCGTCGTGCCGCAGGCGATGCGCATCGTTATTCCGCCGCTGACCAGCCAGTATCTCAACCTGACCAAGAATTCCTCGCTCGCTATCGCCATCGGCTATCCGGACCTGACGGCGACGGCCGGCACGGTCTTGAACCAGACCGGGCAGGCAGTCGAAGGCGTGGTGATCATGATGGCGGTGTACCTGGCGCTCAGCCTGATCACGTCGGCGGTTATGAACGTCGTGAACGCCAGGATGGCGCTGGTGGAGAGATAAGGCCATGCAAGAGCACGATATGTCCTGGGTGCGGACGGAGATGGCGCTGGCGCAGCCGGCGCCGTCGAGCGAGCGCGGCCTCGGCGCCTGGGTCCGCAAGAATCTGATCGCGTCGACCGGCGACGCCATCCTGACCATCATCGGCATCGTGCTGGTTGCCATGATCCTGCCGCAGATCGTCAATTGGGCTTTCATCAACGCCCAGTGGACGGGACCGGACCGCACGGTCTGCGCCACCGTGGCGCAGGGCGGCATCCAGCCGGACGGCTGGACCGGCGCCTGCTGGGCCTTCGTCAACGCCAAGTTCGGCCAGTTCATGTTCGGCCGCTATCCCCTGGAAGAGCGTTGGCGCCCGATCCTGGTGGCCATCCTGTTCGTGGCGCTGCTGGTGCCGCTGCTCATTCCGCGCGTACCGCGCAAGGGGCTGAATGCCATTCTTCTCTTTTTTGCACTGCCGGTCGTCGCCTTCGTTCTGCTGCTCGGCGGCATGTTCGGCCTGCCCTATGTCGAAACCCCACTCTGGGGTGGACTGCTGGTGACACTCAGCCTGTCCTTCGTCGGCATAGCTGTGTCGCTGCCGGTCGGCATCGTTCTGGCGCTCGGCCGGCGCTCGAACATGCCGATCGTCAAGCTGCTGTGCGTGATCTTCATCGAGACGGTACGAGGCATCCCGCTGATTACGGTGCTGTTCTTTGCCAGCGTGATGCTGCCGCTGTTCCTGCCGGCCGGCGTCAGCTTCGACAAGTTCCTGCGCGCGCTGATCGGCGTGTCGCTATTTGCCGCCGCCTACATGGCCGAAGTGGTGCGCGGCGGCCTGCAGGCGATCCCCAAAGGCCAGTATGAGGGCGCCGATTCGCTCGGCCTCAGCTACTGGCAGAAGATGGGTCTGGTCGTCATGCCGCAGGCGCTGAAGCTGGTCATTCCCGGCATCGTCAACACCTTCATCGGCATGTTCAAGGACACCAGCCTGGTCATCGTCATCTCGATGTTCGACCTCCTCGGCATCGTCAAGCAGAACTTCTCCGACGCCAGCTGGGCAACGCCGCAGACGGCCAGGTCCGGCCTGGTGTTCGCGGCCTTCATCTTCTGGCTGTTCTGCTTCGGCATGTCGCGCTATTCAATGTACACGGAACGCCGTCTCGACACCGGCCACAAACGCTAAAAAAGGGGACCTTGTCATGGCCATAGAAAACGCCGTCAGCGCGGAAGAGATCAAGGTCAATGCCGCCAAGATGCACATTTCCACCACCGATGTCGCCATCGACATCATTGCCATGCACAAATGGTACGGCGAATTCCATGTGCTGAAGGACATCAATCTGAAGGTGATGCGCGGCGAGCGCATCGTCATCTGCGGCCCGTCGGGCTCCGGCAAATCGACGATGATCCGCTGCATCAACCGGCTGGAGGAACACCAGAAGGGCAAGATCATCGTCGACGGCAAGGAACTGACCAACGATCTGAAGAAGATCGACGAGGTCCGCCGCGAGGTCGGCATGGTGTTCCAGCACTTCAACCTGTTTCCGCATCTGACCATTCTCGAGAACTGCACGCTGGCGCCGATCTGGGTGCGCAAGATGCCGCGGAAGCAGGCCGAGGAAATCGCCATGCATTTCCTCACGCGCGTCAAGATTCCGGAACAGGCCAACAAATATCCCGGCCAGCTTTCCGGCGGCCAGCAACAGCGCGTGGCGATCGCCCGCTCGCTGTGCATGAACCCGCGCATCATGCTGTTCGACGAGCCGACCTCGGCGCTCGACCCGGAAATGATCAAGGAAGTGCTGGAGACGATGGTCGGGCTGGCCGAGGAAGGCATGACCATGCTCTGCGTCACCCATGAAATGGGCTTTGCGCGCAAAGTCGCCAACCGGGTGATCTTCATGGACCAAGGCCAGATCGTCGAGCAGAACACGCCGGCCGAATTCTTCGACCACCCGCGCCACGAACGCACGAAACTGTTCCTGTCGCAGATCCTGCACTGATCCTGTACGCCGGTTCGGACAAGAGCGGCGGACCGGGCTCGCTGCCTTGCTCAGGGCCTTACGCGTATTCGACGAGCGCTGACCGTGCGCGGCGCGAGAAGATAGCAAGCGTGCTTCAGGCCGCTCGAGTGGTCACCTTGCAACCTGGTAACTAAGGCCGGCACGGATCATAAGCGCGCCGGCTGCGTTCATTGCCACTAGGAGTTGTATAACAAGCCGAGTGGGCGCGTGCGGCGGCAGGTCAAGGGCTCATCCTGATGCTCATCCAACCGATCGATTATTTTCTCGTCGTCTGGTTCGCGCTGGCGCTGGCTTCGACGCTTTATGTCGGCTTCGACCAATACCGCAACAATCCCGAGCCGGTGGTGATGAAATGGGGCTTCATCCTGGTTACCCTCTATATGGGGCCGCTCGGCTTGCTGCTCTACGTGCTAGCCGACAAGGAGCCCCGGCCGGGCGAGCATGAACTCTTTACCCGGCCGCTCTGGAAGCAGGGCGTCGGCTCCACCATCCACTGCGTCGCCGGCGATGCCACCGGCATCATTCTTGCCGCCGCCGTCACGGCGGCGCTCGGCCTGCCGATGTGGATCGACCTGATCGTCGAATATCTCGCCGGCTTTGCCTTCGGCCTGTTCATCTTCCAGTCGCTGTTCATGAAATCGATGATGGGCGGCACCTATTGGGAGAATGTGCGCAAGAGCTTCCTGCCCGAATTCATCTCCATGAACTTCATGATGGCCGGCATGGCGCCGGTCATGAGTTTTCTGATGATGGGCCGCGACATGCGCGCGATGGAACCGACGGAGCTTTTGTTCTGGGGCGTGATGTCGATCGGCGTCATCGCCGGCTTTGCGCTTGCCTACCCCGCCAATGTCTGGCTGGTCGCCCGCGGCTTGAAACATGGGCTGATGACACAGCGCCAACAGGCGGCCGGCACGAACGGTCGGGAGCAGGCCGGCCACGGGCAGCACGCGCAGATGCAAATGCAGCAGGCCGACGCCAGTGGCCACGGCCATCACGGGCGAGGCCACGATATGGCTCCCCACAAAGGCAAAGGCGGCGCCGGTCATCACATGGAGACGGACGCCACGACCCCGCAGGTCGCCGCCCTCAGCATGGTCTCCCTGCTGGCCCTCGCCATCGGCATGATCGCGCCGGCGAACTGGCTGAACCTAACCTTGTCGGCGCGCGATGTCGGCGGGGTGATCATGCCGCAAGGCATGATCATGGATCGCGACACGCCCGCCGACGCAATGCGCGACATGGCCGCCACCGATCCGCGCCTCGTGGCCGCCTCTTATGGTCTGACGATAAGGGGTGACCAGGACCTGCCGTTTCGAATGGAGAACGGCATCAAGGTGTTCGAGCTCAGGCCTTCGGTGGTCCGCTGGCAGATCCTGCCGGACGTTGCGGTCGACGCCTATGCCTATAATGGCCAGATTCCCGGTCCGCGAATTCACATTCGCCAGGGCGATCGGGTCAGGATCAACGTCGTCAACGGCCTGCCTGAGGAAACGACGGTGCATTGGCATGGCCTGATCCTGCCGAACCAGATGGATGGGCCGGCCGAGATCACGCAGGCGCCGATCGAGCCCGGGCAATCCTATTCATACGAATTCACCGCAACCCAGCACGGAACCTATTTCTATCACCCCCATGCCAAGCCGGACCGGACCCAGGCGCTCGGCCTCTACGGTGCGCTGATCATCGATCCCGCCAATCCCGCCGATGAGGTCGCGGCCGACCATGATTACGTCATCGAGCTTCAGGAATGGCTGGTGCGGGAAGGGCTGACCTACCCGTCGATGCCGATGGACGGCGGCATGCCGAATTTCTTCACCATCAACGGCAAGGCCTATCCCTCGACCGAGACGATTCCGATGAAGGTCGGCGAGACGCTCAAGGTGCGGTTCATCGGCACCAACAACGGCTTCATCCATCCGATGCACATCCATGGCGGACCGTTCGAGGTCGTTGCCCGCGACGGCGAGACGATCCCTGCCTCGGGTCGTTTCCTTGCCGATACAGTCAACGTCGGGCCAGGTCAGCGCTATGACGTGATCTGGAAGGCACAGCGTCCGGGCAAATGGCTGATCCATTGCCACATCCCGCATCACACCACGAACAACAATGTCGAGGAGAAGGGCGGCGGCGGGCTGATGGTCGTGATCGATGTGACATGACCGGCGTCGGCTTGGCTCGTTCCAACTGCTGCACCGGCCCGGACGCCATGCAGTGGCTGAAACCATGTTTTCTCTTAAGCTGATGTGATCTGCCAGACAGCGACGCCGGCAAGGGCGAGACCGGCAGCGCCCTCGATGGCCCGGGAAATGGTTTCGAACAGCCGTGGCTGGCGCGCGAAAAACTGTACAAGCCGTTCCCGAAACACGATCGACAATACCGCGACGCAGGACAGCGTCAGCGCCACGCCGACCATCATGGTGATGGCAAACAGGACGCCCGCTGCCGGAACACCCCTGGAGATCGCGAAAGTCATCGCGAAAAGCGTCAGCGGGCAGGGGATCAGGCCTGCCATCACGCCGACAGCCTCGCCTTCGTGCCTGTGGTGATGGCTGTGGCTCAAAGCGCGCCAGAGCATCCAGACGCCAATGAGGCCGAGCAGCCCACGACTGATATGCTCCAGGAGCGGAGCGCGGCCAACGCTGCCCAATGCTATGGAGACCAGTGGCAGCGAGAGAGCCGCAATCAGAACGGCAATCGTCACATGCGTGAACGATAGCGTGATAGACACGAGCAGGCCGCGCGAGACCTTCGCATCCGAACCGGCAAGATAGGTCGCCAGGACCGCCTTGCTATGACCCGGCGTCAGCGCATGGGCAGCCCCGAACACGACGCCCATCGGCAGGAAGGCCATGAATGCCAGCCAATTGCCTCCGGCCGCAAGCAGCTTGATCTGCTCGCCGAGCGTCAGATAGATCGTGCGCTGAAATTCGACGAGCGTCTGGAACATCGGACGAGACTAGCAGAAAATCGGCGAGCGTCAGTGCATGTGGCCGTGGTCATGCGTGTGCTCGTGAGGGTGCGGATGGTCGTTCTCTCCACGTTCCGTTGAAAACCGGACATTCGCCTCAGCCAGGGCTGGCATATGCTGGGACAGTTCGTCTTTCAGCGCTGCCGCGATCTTGTTCGCCGCCGACAGCGGTAAGGTTTCGTCCGCGGCAATTGCGATGTCGGCGTGCAATCTATGACCGACCCAGCGCGCCTTAGCATCGACAATATGCGCGCCCGCAACATGCTCGGCGGCATGTCGGATTTCATCCATCACACCGGGTTCGATTCCGTCCAGCATGCGGGTCAGCACCGAACGGGCCGATTGCCACACGATACCGAAGATCGCAATCGTGATCAGCAGGCCGACGATCGGGTCGGCCAAGGAAAAGCCGAGCCAGACGCCGATGGCTCCGATGACCACGGCAAGGCTGGTAAGTCCGTCGGTGCGGGCGTGGTAGCCGTCGGCAATGAGTGCCGCGCTGTTGATTTCGCGGCCGACGCGGATACGGAACACGGCAACCGCCTCGTTGCCGAGGAAGCCGACAATGCCCGCCGCCGTCAGCCAGCCGAGGTGTGTCACTACTTGTGGATTGATCAGCCTGTCGATGGCTTGGTAGGCGGCGACAACAGCGCTGAACAGGATGATGAGCACGATGATGATGCCGGCCAGATCCTCGACCCGGCCCAAGCCATAGGTAAAGGTCCGCGACGGCTTGCGCCGCGCCAGCACGAACGCAATCCATAGCGGGATCGCCGTTGTCGCATCGCCGATGTTATGGATCGTGTCGGCCAGCAATGCCACGCTCCCCGACAGCACAACCACGACCATCTGCAACGCCGCGGTGATGGCCAGGATTACGAACGACCATTTGATTGCCCAGATGCCCCGGTCGGTGGTAGCAATTGTCGCATCGATGACGCCGTGGGTGTGACCGTGCGAACCGTGATCGCCGTGATGATGTGCGGCGTGCGAGCCGAACCCGAGCCAGTCCAGAATGCGGGCTACGATGGCATTCATAGATACTTCGCCAGCTGCTTGAGTTCCGCCAGCGAGTTGCCGCCGGTTTCCACGCTGTCCGTGAGGCAATGCTCGATGTGATCGTTGATCAGCTCGCGCTTGGCGCTGCTGATGGCCCTTTCGACGGCATGAAGCTGCTGCGCCAGATCAACGCAAGGGCGATGCGCCTCGATCATGGCCAGCACCGCCGCAAGGTGGCCTTGCGCGCGCTTCAGGCGCTTTATGATGGAAGGATGTGAGGCGTGGAGGTGATCTGACATGCCTCCAGCATATCCTCCCCGGGGAGGATACGGGTCAAGCTCTAAGTCAGCTGTGCAATTTCCGGAGAGGCTTCACCTTGAACATTGCTTGGTCTATGCCTTCCCCATGAAGAAGCTTGCCCGTTTTCTTGGCCTGCTGGTCGTTACAGCAGTCCTTGCGGTGGCGCTGGGCACGCTGCTGCCGCGCCCGCTCTGGCCGGCGGCCGCTGCCGATCCGATCGGCGCAAGCCACCGCATCTTGGTGCTGAAAAACCCGATCCACGCCGACATCGCCATCCCGGTCGACGACGATGTGCGCCGGCGCTTCCACTTCCTGGTCGATGCCGGCATTCCGGCCGACATGGCGGAGGTCCGCTACATCGTCTTCGGCTGGGGAGGCCGCGCCTTCTATCTCGAGACGCCGACCTGGTCGGAACTGAAGGCAGTGCCGGTGATGAAGGCGCTGACCGTCGATGCTTCGGTGATGCATGTCGACATTTCAGGCGAAATCGCCGAGCCGCATCCCGACGTCGCCGGCTTCGACGTAAGTGAGGAACGCTTTGCGGCGCTGCTCGATTTCATTGCAGCGAGCTTTCAGCAGGGACCGAACGGGGCCATGCCGATCGAGAATGCGGCCTATTCCCGTTTCGATAGTTTCTTCGAAGCCAATGGCCATTTCAACGCGCTGGTCGGCTGCAACACCTGGGCGGCGGCGGCACTGCGCACCGCCGGCCTGCGCACCGGCTGGTGGAACCCGCTGCCAGCCTCGCTCGGCCTGTCGATGCGGCTTTACAATTGAAGAGGGTTCCGGCTGATCAACGCCGCGATCCTTCGAGCCCTCCTTTCGCCAATCTCTAACGTTGCAGGACCTAGCAAGGCGCCGAAACTGCCAATCTCCCTCCTTGTGGGGGAGATGTCCGGCAGGACAGAGGGGGGCGCTGTCCCGCCGGCCTATCGAGCTTTTTATCGCCGATCCCCAGACTCGCGCGCCCGCTAGCCATAAAGCCAATCAAGATCGGCGGCGAGCTTTTCGGGTGAGCGCATCGCCAGGAACAGGTTGCGGGCCATCGCCACCGGCCCGGCCGCGTGCCAGGCGAGGCGGTTGACCGCGCCGCGGCGGGCGACCTGGGCGACGCGCGGCCGCCGCGCCTGTTCCCAAGCGGCAAGCGCGCCGCTGAGATCGGCAGGCGAGGTGGCAACGAAGCCGGCAAGCGTCGCCGCGTCCTCGATCGCCATCGCCGCGCCCTGTGCGGCAAAGGGCGTCATCGCATGCGCCGCATCGCCGATCAGTGCGACGCCTTCCGGTGTCGTCCACCGCCGCTGCTCGACGGTGTGGATCGGCCATGCCGTCCACGGCGCCGCCTCGCTCGCCAGACGGACCAGCGCCGGCGCGGTACCGCGCATGGCACTGACGAGGCTGGCGGGGTCGGCATGCCCCGACCAGCCCTCGGCGATTCGCTCACCCCTGGTGAAGGCGGCGAGATTAAAGGCAGTGCCACGGCTGACCGGATAGGCGACCATATGGAAGCCGGGATAGAGGAATGCAGTAACGCAATCGGGCGCACCGATCATGCCGAAGGCCTGTCCGGCGAGGCTGTCCGCGGCCACCGTGGCTCGCCAGGCAAGCTCGCCCGAGAATCGGCTTCTGACAAAGTCGGCCTCCGTGCGGGCCAGCTTTTCTCGCACCGACGACCAGACGCCGTCGGCTCCCACCAGCAACGATGCCTCGGTTTCGATGGTCGTGCCGGCAATCTCGACTGTTGCGGTGATGCCATTCGGTCCGGATGCTACGCTGCCGACGCGGGCGCCGGTGACAAGCTCGAACTCGGGTCGCTCGGCTGTCCGCGCCATCAGCGCTGACTGCAGATCGCCGCGGTGGGCAACGAGATAGGGCGCTCCCCAGCGCGTTTCGGCGGCCTGGCCAAGCGGTACGCGCGCCAACTCGCGCAGCGTGGCGGCATCCTTGAGCACGACCGCCTCCGGCCGCACCGCCGTCGGCAGCAGCCGATCGAGTACGCCGAGTTGTCGAAGAATACGTGTCGCGTTGGGCGACAGCTGGATGCCGGCTCCGGCAGCCTCGAGGTGCTGCGCCTGTTCGAACAGTTTTATCCGATGGCCGCGCTCGGCGAAGGCCAGTGCCGCGGTCAGCCCGGCGACGCCCGCCCCGGCCATGACCACATGCCGGGACTGCGTTTCTCGCATCAGGCTTGTCGCGGAAGAATCAGGCGGCCTGGTCGATATAAAGGCAGCCCAGCGGCACCGTTTCCAATGCCTTCAGCTTCGGCGAATAGCGATAGAGCGTCGAGCAGTAGGGGCAGACCTTTTCATTGTCGTCGCCCATGTCGAGAAATACATGCGGATGGTCGAAAGGCGGATTGGCGCCGGTGCACATGAATTCCTTGACGCCGATGTCGATTGCCGGATAGCCCGCATCGTTCTGGAAATGGGGAATGGAACCGCCTGCCATCGTCGTCTCCTGATCTTGTCGATTGGATCTGGATCATAACCCGTCTCTTTGCAAGATCGATGAAATGAAACTGTCGCAAAAGCCTGTCAGAGGATAAGTTAAGCCGGTTAAGGCTGGCGCCGACGGCTGGTGTAGGAAGAGCAGGAACCATGAACGAACTGAAGCCGGTGCAAAGCGAATTCATCACCATCGAGGCCGCGAGCCGCGAAGGCGGCAATCCTGACCGCTTCGTCAACCGCGAGTTTTCCTGGCTGCAATTCAACCGGCGCGTGCTCGAGGAATCGCTGAACGCCAATCATCCGCTGCTCGAGCGCGTTCGCTTCCTGTCGATATCGGCGGCCAATCTCGACGAGTTCTTCATGGTCCGCGTCGCCGGTCTTGCCGGCCAGGTGCGCGAGGGTATCGTGCTGAAGAGCCCGGACGGGCGCACCCCCGAGCAGCAGCTCGAACAATTGCTGCGCGAGGTCGAGCGCCTGCAGGAGGACCAGCAGAACAGCCTTTCGGCGCTGATGCTGCAGCTCAACAAGGAAGGCATCGAGAGCATCACCCGCGATGCGCTGACCAAGGACGAGAAGACCTGGCTCGAGGACCATTTCCAGGAGCAGGTGTTTCCGGTCCTGACGCCGCTGTCGATCGACCCAGCGCATCCGTTTCCGTTCATTCCCAATCTCGGTTTCTCGATGGCGCTGCAATTGCGCCACCGCAAGAACGGCGAGGAAATGAGCGCGCTTTTGCGCCTGCCGGTAGCGCTGAGGCGCTTCATCCGCTTGCCGGATCGCAAGCATCACGTCCGCTTCGTTCCGCTCGAAGAGGCGGTCAGTCTCTACATCGGCAAGCTGTTCCCCGGCTATGAGGTCAAGGGCTCCGGCACGTTCCGCATCATCCGCGACAGCGATATCGAGGTCGAGGAAGAATCCGAAGATCTGGTGCGGCTGTTCGAGACGGCGCTGAAGCGTCGCCGCCGCGGCTCGGTCATCCGGATCGAGTTCGACAGGCTGATGCCGTCCGAATTGCGCGACTTCGTCGCCGGCGAGCTTGGCGTCTCGGCCAGCCGCATCAGCGTGCTTACCGGGCCGCTGGCGCTTAGCCAGATCTCGGAGATCGTCGCCGTCGCTCG
This sequence comes from Mesorhizobium sp. M1217, assembly GCF_040318275.1. Lineage (NCBI taxonomy): Bacteria > Pseudomonadati > Pseudomonadota > Alphaproteobacteria > Hyphomicrobiales > Phyllobacteriaceae > Mesorhizobium > Mesorhizobium sp. M1217. The sequence goes on from NZ_JAMYMA010000019.1 coordinate 57,574, forward strand.
CGACGATCTGAAGTTCACGCCCTACAATCCGCGCTTCCCGGAGCGCATCCGCGAGCATGGTGGCGATTGCTTTGCCGCCATCCGCGAGAAGGACATCATCGTCCACCACCCCTACGAATCCTTCGACGTGGTGGTGCAGTTCCTGCGCCAGGCGATGGCCGATCAGGAAGTGGTGGCGATCAAGCAGACGCTCTACCGCACCTCCAACGACAGCCCGATCGTGCGGGCTTTGGTCGACGCCGCCGAGGCCGGCAAGTCGGTGACGGCGCTGGTCGAGCTCAAGGCGCGCTTCGACGAGGAGGCCAACATCCGCTGGGCGCGCGACCTCGAGCGCGCCGGAGTCCAGGTCGTCTTCGGCTTTCTCGAGCTGAAGACCCACGCGAAAATGTCGCTGGTGGTGCGGCGCGAGGATGGCAGGCTACGCAATTACGTGCATCTCGGCACCGGCAATTACCACCCGGTCACCGCGCGCATCTACACCGACCTGTCCTTCTTCACCACCGATCCGACGATCGCGCGCGATGTCGCGCAATTGTTCAATTTCATCACCGGCTATGCCGAGCCGGCCGAGCAGATGCGGCTGGCCATATCGCCGTTCACGCTGCGCAACCGCATCCTCAAGCATATTTCGGACGAGATCGGCCACGCGCTGGATGGCAGGCCGGCTCGCATCTGGATGAAGATGAATGCGCTGGTCGATCCGATCATCATCGATGCGCTCTACGATGCCAGCCGCGCCGGCGTCGAGATCGATCTCGTCGTGCGCGGCATCTGCTGCCTGAGACCGCAGGTGCCGGGCCTGTCGGAGAACATAAGGGTGAAGTCGATCGTCGGCCGCTTCCTCGAGCACAGCCGCATCTATTGCTTCGGCAACGGCCACGGCCTGCCCTCGGACGGGGCGATCGTCTACATCTCCTCGGCCGATTTGATGCCGCGCAATCTCGACCGCCGGGTCGAGACCATGGTGCCGATCACCAATCCAACTGTGCATGAACAGGTGCTCGGCCAGATCATGCTCGGCAACATCATGGACAACCAGCAAAGTTTCGACGTATTGGCTGACGGAACCTCCCGGCGCGTTGTGCTGGAGGAGGGCGAGGAACCGTTCAACGCGCAGGAATATTTCATGACCAATCCGAGCCTGTCCGGACGGGGCGATGCGTTGAAGTCGCATGCGCCCAAGCGCATCGCGCAGTTCAAGCGCCGCAAGAAACAGAACGCAGCGACGGGCTGATGATTTCAGCGTCCCAGGGCCGGCTTCAGGACCGCCGACCGCTGTCCATCATCGATATCGGGTCGAACTCGATCCGTCTTGTCATCTATGAAGGGCTGGCGCGCTCGCCGACCTTGCTGTTCAACGAAAAGATGCTCGCCGGCCTCGGCCGCGGCATCGTTTCGACCGGAAAGCTCGATCCCGAGGCGGTGACGCGCTCGATGGAAGAGTTCCGCCGTTTCCGCGCGCTCTCCGACCAGGCCGGCGCCGAGCGCATGTATGTGTTGGCGACCGCCGCCGCCCGTGAGGCGGTCAACGGCCCCGACTTCATCCACCGCGCCGAGGATGTACTCAAGACCGAGATCCAGGTGCTGAGCGGCCGCGAGGAAGCCCATTATTCGGCGCTCGGCGTCATCTCCGGTTTCCACCCGGCCAACGGCATCGCCGGCGATCTTGGCGGCGGCAGCCTCGAACTGATCGATATCGACGGCGAGGCGATCGGTGACGGCATCACCCTGCCGTTGGGCGGCTTGCGCCTGCAGGACATGGCGAAGAACTCGCTGACCCAGGCGGCAAAGATCACGCGCGAGCAACTGGCGCGGGCGAAATTGCTGAAGGGCGGACAGGGCAGGGCCTTCTACACGGTCGGCGGCACCTGGCGAAATCTCGCCCGGCTACACATGGAAATGACCAACTACCCGCTAGGCGTCATGCACCATTACGAGATCGGCATCGAAAGCGCCGCGAACTTCCTCCGGCAGGTTGCTAAGGCCGAGATCGACAAGATCAAAGGCATCGAGGGCATCTCCAAGAACCGCCGCTCGCTGCTGCCCTATGGCGCCATCGTGCTGCAGGAGATCATGGCGGCGATGCAGCCGTCGAAGATCATCGTGTCGGCGCTGGGCGTGCGCGAGGGCTTTCTCTATTCGCTGCTCGACAAGGCCGAGCAGAAAGCCGATCCGCTGATCTCGGCGGCGGAAGAGCTTGCCCGCCTGCGCTCGCGCTCGGTCGACCACGCGCATGAGCTTGTCGAGTGGACCGGCAAGGCGTTCGCCGCCTTCGGCATCGACGAGACCAGGGATGAGGCGCGCTACCGCCACGCCGCCTGCCTGCTCGCCGATATCGGCTGGCGTGCCCATCCCGAATATCGCGGCAAGCAATCGCTCAACATCATCGCCCACGCCTCCTTCATCGGCGTCGATCATCCCGGCCGCGCCTTCCTGGCGCTTGTCAGCCTGTTTCGCCACGAGGGCGTGTTCAATGAAGCCGCTCCGGAAATCCGCGGACTGGCGACACCGCGCTATCTCGAACGGGCCCGCGTGCTGGCGGCGCTGCTGCGCGTCGTCTATCTCCTGACGGCGGCAATGCCCGGCGTCATGTCGCGACTGAAATGGGAAAACCGCGGCAATGGCGTGCTGGCGCTGGTGCTGCCGGCAGCGCTGGCCGATCTTTACGGCGAGCGGCCCGCCGGCCGGCTGGCACAACTGGCAAGGGTCACCAACCGTCGGCTGGTGCTGGCGGTCGAGGGCGGGCCTAGCGTTTCAGTGAAGTAGTTTCAGGCACGACGCCAATTGCATGTGGCAATTCGCTGCGAGCTCCACGCTTGGGAGAAGATCGTGAAATCCAGTCAAATCCTGCTGCTGCTTTCCATCCTGCCATTGTTGATTTTCGACGCGGCCAGAGCTCAGACGGTTTCCAAGGTTTCCGTTGCTGCAAAAGGCGCGTTTGAGTTTGACAAGAGTTATCCAAAAGCCGCAGACGGAAAAACACTGTTCAATTTGCTCACAGGTTTTCTAAAACCTAAAAGCGGGCAAAAGATAAACTATTTTGTATTTAGAATAAGCGACGAAATGATCAAATTTCAAAGATCGATTTCGATGAACACGTTTTATGCGGACGTTAATCTCTGTCCTGGCGCTGTCGATCGAACCGTGTCCGTTCATCAGCCCCTCGGCAACTTTCTTGAGCCTGTCGCGGGCCGAATCGACCTGTTGCCATACGTTAAGAGGGCAAGCCTGATCCAACTGCGCAACTACCTGTATGTCGCGATTGACAGCAATCTTCGGAGCTACTCCCCCAAGGGGGCAGATCAATATGGATATGAATGGTTGCCGATCGCGGTACAAAGCAGACAGGTTTGCCTGACCATCAGCGTCGGCCGAATGGGGCATGGGGGCTTCCTCTCTCAGCCCATAAACATAACCAGGCTTGCGGAGTTCGTCTTTCTCGACAGCAAATGAGCCGAGCCGGGCGGCAGCTTAGCCAGTCCCTGCAGCCATCCGGCCGTCGGCCGACCATGCACCCGCGCCAGCCATCGCCAGCGCCAGAAAACCGCCTGATATCGCGATGTCCTTCATCAGCATCTGCGAATGCATGAAGGTCAGCGTCGGATCGCCGCCGCCCTGGCCATAGTGGCCGATGAACGCTGTCGCGACGCAAAAGGCGGCGAGCAGCAGCGCCACGATCGGCGTCTTGAAGCCGACGAGGATGAGCAGCCCGGCGATCAGTTCGAACAGCCCGGTGCCCCAGGCAGCCAGCGTCGGCAGCGGCAGGCCAAGGCCGGCGAAATAGCCGGTCGTGCCGGCAATGTCGGTCAGCGCGTGGAAGCCGGACGGCACGAACAGTGCGGCGAACAGCAGTCGGGAAAGCAAAAGCAGCGCATTGCGGGGCATGGTAACCTCCGTTGTCGGCCGGGTGGCCAAGAGCCCGATCCTAGCAGAATTCCGGTCAGCGGACCGACAGGCACAAACGACAACGAAAAAGGGGCGCGGAAAATTCCGCGCCCCTTTTGTTCAGGAAATGCTGGACTGCTTCAGCCGCGCTTGGCGTCGATCGAATACGCGCCTGGGCCCGAGGAGGCGAGCACGAGGAAGCCGCCGGCAATGCCGAGGTTCTTCATGAAATTGATCATCTGCATCTGATCGGCCCAGCCGGTGTGGGCGACCAGCGCGGTGGCGACGGTGAAAATCGCCATTACCCAGCCGACGATCCGGGTCTGGAAGCCGACGAGGATGGCCAGGCCGCCAAGCAGTTCGATAAGGCCGACGACAATGGCGGTCACCATCGGCAGCGGCAGGCCAAGGCTGCCGAAATAGCCGGCGGTGCCGGCAATCGCCGTCAGCTTGCCGAAACCCGAAAGCAGGAAGATGACCGAAAGCAGGATGCGGCCGAGCAGGATCGTGCCCGAGGCGCCGGCGGCGGTGCCGGAACCGGCAAACGAAGTATTGGCGGACGTGTTGGTGGACATGCGTAACTCTCCAGAAGGGTTTGGCCAAACGGCTTGGGATACCCGTCTAGTTAGCGCAGGCCGACTGTTCACCAAAGATGCCAGATTGGTTACGGATTGTTCACCAAGGTAACGTTTTCGCGATCAACATGGGTGTTGAGATCCAGGATATCAACGCCCTAGCCTGGATGCGTCATGTCCTCCGGCCGCACCAGCCGCTCATAATCGGCTTCGCTGACCAGCCCGGTGGCCAGCGCTTCCTGGCGCAGCGTGGTGCCGTTCTTGTGCGCCGCCTTGGCGATCTTGGCGGCGTTGTCATAGCCGATCGTCGGCGCCAGCGCCGTCACCAGCATCAGCGAACGGTCGAGCGCTGCCTTGATGTTGTCTTCGCGGGCCTCGATGCCGACGACGCAATTGTCGGTGAACGACACCGAAGCGTCGGCCAGCAGCTGCACCGACTGCAGGAAACAATAGGCCATCAGCGGATTGTAGACGTTGAGTTCGAAATGGCCCTGGCTGCCGGCGAAGCTGATCGCCGCATTGTTGCCGAAGACCTGCACGCAAACCTGCGTCATCGCTTCGCACTGGGTCGGGTTGACCTTGCCCGGCATGATCGACGAGCCCGGTTCGTTTTCCGGCAGCGACAATTCACCGAGGCCCGAACGCGGGCCGGAACCGAGCAGACGGATGTCGTTGGCGATCTTGAACAGCGCCGCCGCGCAGGCATTGATGGCGCCGTGCGAGAAGATCATGGAATCATGGGCGGCAAGCGCCTCGAACTTGTTCGGCGCGGTGACGAAATCGATGCCGGTGATTGCGGCGATGCGCGCCGCCACCTTTTCGGCAAAGCCGACCGGTGCATTGAGGCCGGTGCCGACCGCGGTGCCGCCCTGTGCCAATTCCTGCAGGCCGGGCAGCGTCATCTCGATGCGCTTGATCGAGGAGGCGACCTGCGCCGCATAGCCTGAGAATTCCTGGCCGAGCGTCAGCGGCGTCGCGTCCTGTGTATGGGTGCGGCCGATCTTGACAATATGGGCGAAAGCCTTGGTCTTGGCGTCGAGTGCCGCATGCAAATGTCTTAGCGCCGGCAGCAGGTCGTGAATGATGCGCTCGGCGCAGGCGATGTGCATTGCCGTCGGATAGGTGTCGTTCGACGACTGGCTCATATTGACGTGGTCGTTGGGATGCACCGGCTTCTTTGATCCCATGACACCGCCCAGAAGCTCGATTGCCCGGTTGGAGATCACCTCATTGGCGTTCATGTTGGACTGCGTGCCCGAACCGGTCTGCCAGACGACCAGCGGGAAATGCTCGTTGAGCTTGCCGTCGATGACCTCCTGGGAGGCCTCGATAATGGCCTTGCCGATTGCCGGATCGAGCCGCTTCAGCTCCATATTGGCCTCCGCTGCCGCCCGCTTGACGATGCCCAGCGCCCGCACGATCGAGGCAGGTTGTTTCTCCCAGCCGATCTTGAAATTGGCCAGCGAACGCTGCGCCTGCGCGCCCCAATAGCGGTCGGCGGCGACCTCGATGGGACCGAACGTGTCGGTTTCGGTTCTGGTCTCTGGCGCGCTCACGTGTCTCTCCGGTTTGCAATTTGCAATCGGCGTATCGCGTTGCACAAATGCCTTCAAGCGGAGATTGCGGGTGACGGGAATGCAAATCGGTTGAAGGTGCTGGCAATCTCCCCACTTGAGGGGGAGATGTCGCCGAAGGCGACAGAGGGGGGCGGTAGGTCTTGACGCAACTCCCATAGCGGACGGAACAGGCTGGTGTTCCACGCGAGACGACCCCCTCTGGCCTGCCGGCCATCTCCCCCTCGAGGGGGGAGATCGCAACCTTACCCCGCCGTGTATCCTCCATCCACGGCGAAGATTCCGCCGCTGGTCCATGCCGCTTCGTCGCTGGCGAGATAGACCGCGATGCCGGCAAGGTCGCTGGTCCGGCCGATGCGGCCGAGCGGATAGCTGCGCTCGACATAGGCCTTGAGCTCGGCTTGCGCGGCCTCAGGCAGGTTTTCGATCGACCTGCGCCGCATCGCTGTGTCGACCGTGCCGGGCGCGATCGCGTTGACCCTTATGCCGCGCGGCCCGAGCTCGAAGGCGAGCGACTTGGTCAGCGAATTGAGCGCGCCCTTCGACAGCGAATAGAGGCTGGACGGCCGCTTCGGGATCATCTTGTGCGCGAAATAGGACGAGATGTTGATCACCGAAGCCGCACCCGGCGCGAGATGCGGCAACAGCCGTTGGGTGAGAAAGAATACCGCCGTGACGTTGAGCGCGAATGACTGCTGGAACTGGTCCTCGCTGACGGTCTCGAACGGCACAAGGAACGCTACGCCGGCATTGTTGACGAGGATATCGACAGGTGGGCCGCGCCTGGCATGCTCGACCACGGCATCGATGCCGGCGCTGGCCGACAGGTCGGCCGACAGCGTGTCGACATTATCCCCGAGCTGCTTGCGGGCGGCGTCGAGTTTTTTGCCGTCGCGGCCGACGATCAGCACGTCCGCGCCTTCGCGCAAGAAAGCCTCGGCGATTGCCAGCCCGATCCCGTCCGAGCCGCCGGTGACCAGTGCCCGTTTGCCGCCTAGTCTCATCCAACACTCCCGCGCATTGCCGTCTGGAGAACAGCGCCGTTGCCAATTGTGGTCAAGCCGCCGGCCTATCCTACAATATGAACTTTCGGCTGATGCGCCTAGCTATTCGGCAGCGGCTGCACCGCGCCGAACAGCCAGCCGCGTAGCGACGAAATCCTTGACCTGATGAATGGCCTGTTCACGCGTGACGCTGCCTGGCTGCAGGCCAAGCCGCAACCACAGCCCGTCGATCAGGGCGGTGACGCCGAAAGCGATCTCGTCAGCATCGCGTGCCGGCGCCAGACCGCGCAGGCCAGACAGCAGGTTGGAGCGCATGCGCGCATGGATCACCTTCTGGATGCGGGCAAGCCTTTCGTCGCGCGGCACCTCCGCGCAAAGCGAAAGCCAGGCGTGGCAGAGGGACGGCTGGAAGAGATGCGGCTCGAAATTGCCTTCGATGATGGCCTCTATCCGTTGCATTGGCGTGCGCGCCTGTCTCAGCCGCTCGACCACCGCATGCCGCAGCACCAGGTTCGATTCGCGCATGGCATGCTCGAACAACTCCCGCTTGCTGTTGAAATAGTGCAGCACGATGCCCTTCGACGCGCCGGCCTGTGCCGCCACTTTTTCTATGGTCGCGCCAGCTATGCCTTCGCGCTGAAGCACGGCAAAGGCGGCTTGCCGCAGCTCCTTGCGGCGTATGTCGCTGAGACGCTTGAGTTTCACGGGCCGGGATCCTGCATCGAAAACCGACGTTGACATTTTTGTCCGCCGAGATCAATGATTGACCGTTGGGACAATTTAAAAACCGAATGGTCAACGTCGTTGGTGAAATGAGGAGAACCGAAATGCTTCGTAGCCTTGGAATAGGCGCCTCGCTCTGCGTCCTGCTGGCGATCCGGCCGGCCTTTGCGGCTGAACCTGAGCAATGCAAGGTCGTGCGCATGGCCGAGCCTGGATGGAACGACCTTGCCTTCACCACCGGTGTCACCAGCGTCTTGCTCGATGCGCTCGGCTACAAGCCGGCAAGCTCGCTTCTGGGCATCAACGTCATCTATGAATCCTTGAAGAACAATGATTTGGACGTGTTCCTTGGCTATTGGGATCCGGCGATGATCACCTACTATGAGCCCTATAAGAAGGACGGCTCGGTAGACGATGTGCGCGTCAATCTCGTCGGCGCCAAATACACCTTTGCCGTGCCGACTTACGTGTGGGAGGCCGGCGTCAAGGATTTTGCCGACCTGCAAAAGTTCGCCGACAAATTCGGCAGGAAGATGTACGGCATCGAGCCGGGCTCGAACCAGCTGATGATGGACGCCATCGCCGATAAGTCGCTCGGCCTCGATGGCTGGCAGGTCGTCGAATCGAGTGAAGCCGGCATGCTTTCCGAGGTCGGCTACGAGATCAAGGAAAAGCGCTTCATCGTCTTCCAGGGCTGGGCGCCGCATCCAATGAACACGATGTACGACTTCAAATATCTGAGCGGCGGCGACAAGTTCTACGGCCCGAACTTCGGCGCCGCGACGGTGACGACGCAGGTGCGCAAGGGCTATCTGCAGCAATGCCCGAATGTCGGGCAGTTGCTGAAGAACCTCGCCTTCGATATCGATTTCGAAAATCTCGGCATGGGCTATCTCATCAATGACGGTATGAAGCCGGAGGAAGCCGGCCTGAAGGCCCTCAAAGGGAATCCGGATAGGCTCGGCGCCTGGCTTGCCGGTGTCACCACATTCGATGGCAAGCCCGCGCTCGACGCGGTCAAGCAGCAGCTCGGCCTTTGATATCGGTCGATCAGGCTGGCTGGAACGGCCGCAAGCGCAAGGTCGGTGCCGGCTGCACTGAAACGGCCTGCGTCGAAATCGCCGGGCAGGAGCCCGCGCTGGTGCTGGTGCACGGCTTCTCCGACACGAGCCGCAGCTTCTCCTTGCTGGCGCCGCATCTCGCCGGGCGCCGGCTTATCATCCCAGACCTGCGCGGGCATGGCGCCTCGCCGGCCGGGACACGCGGCTTCGCGTCAGCGGATTTCGCGGAAGATGTGGTGAGTTTGATCGAGCGGTTGCGCCTCGAGCGGCCGGTTCTGGTCGGGCATTCCTTGGGCAGTATGGTGACGATCGAGGCAGCAGCGCGCTATCCCGAGATGATTGGCGGCCTGGTGCTGATGGCCGGAACGGTGCGGCCGCAGATCGGTGAGGATCACCCGATGACCATTGGTGTGCGGGCACTTCGAGACCCGATATCGCCGGCCGATCCGTTCTATGACTATTGGCATGCCTGCGAGGCCGAGGTTCCAGCGGACTTCCTGACCATGGTTGCAAAGGAGGCGTCAGCCATGCCGGCGGCACTTTGGCGAGCAATCCTGGAGCAGGTTCGGCGCGTCGATCTTACCGACAAGGCGCGTACGCTGCGCCTGCCGGCGCTTGTCATTGCTGGCGGGCGCGACCTGCTCTTCGACGAAACGCACCAACAGCGGCTCCTCGAAGAAATCCCTGCCGCGGAGTTCGTGGGCGCGGCGCGGTGCGGGCATAACCCGCACTGGGAGGATCCGGCATTGGTCGCGGCAGCCATCGCCCGATATTTCAAGGTCCGGAGTAAAGCTGGATCCCAGTCGACGGCCGACGCGACCGGCAGTCCGGGCTGAGAGCAGTCATGAACCTTTCCGAATATGTGGCGTTGGATGCCGTCGCCCTGGCCGGGCACGTTCGTTCGGGCGAACTGTCCGTTGTCGAGGTCGTCGAGGCGGCTATCGAAGCAATCCAAAGCATCAATCCCGCCATCAATGCCGTGACACTGATCGATGCGGACCGGGCGCTTTCCGCGGCGGCAAGCTGCAACCGGCACGCCGCACTCGCCGGCATTCCTTTCCTGGTCAAGGACACCGGCGTGAATGTGCGGGAGTGGCCGACGACGCACTCGTCGCTCTACTTCAAGGATGCCGCGCCGAAACCCGACAGCGAGATCGTCCGGCGCTGGCGGGCCGCCGGTCTGATCTTGCTGGGCAAGACAAACACGCCTGAATTCGCCAATGACTTCGTCACCGAACCCAGCTTTCGCGGCCCCACCTTGAACCCTTGGGATCTTTCGCTGACGGCGGGCGGCTCAAGCGGTGGAGCTGCTGCCGCGGTGGCAAGCGGCATGGTGGCGGTCGCCCACGGTTCCGATATCGGCGGCTCGATCCGGGTGCCGGCTGCCTGTTGCGGCGTGTTCGGCATGAAGCCGTCGCGCGGACTCACGCCTGTCGGCCCCTGTCGAGGTCAGGTCGGCGCCGGGCTCTACGCCGACAACGTCCTGTCCCGCACCGTTCGCGACAGCGCCGCCATGCTGGACATAACTGCCGGTCCAGAACAAGGAGCGCCTTACTCCGTGTCAAAATCGGTGCCGTCCTACCTGGACTGGCTGTCTTCGCCCGGCGAGCATCTGCGCGTCGCGTGCCTGGCGCACCGGCCGGATGGCGCGCCGGTCGCGCCCGAGATCGAGGAAAAATTACGTCAAGCCATGGTCCTCCTCGAGGATATGGGGCACGAGGTCACACAGGCGCGTTTCCCGCGGGAAGGCAGCGCCGAAGCGGACTGGAGCATCTTCTGGATGTCGGAGGTCGCGCGGCTGGTTGACGAGCGCGCCGACGAGATCGGGCGGATGCCGGGGGCCGGCGAAATCGAAAGCCTCAGTCGTCACGCGCTCGACTGTTTTCGACGGTCCTCGGCCGCCGACTATCTCAGGGCGCAGGACCATGTGCACAGCGCTTCGCTGGCGATGGCGAGGGCGTTCGATGCGTTCGACCTGATCATGACGCCGACCACGGCCGGCCTGCCGCCCCGGCTTGGCGCCATCCATGGCGATGGTGCTCTCTTTGATTACGAGGCTTGGGCGAGCCGGGCTTACGGCTTTGCGCCTTTCACGGAAATCTTCAACGTCACCGGCCAACCGGCCGCCAGCCTGCCGCTGTTCCAGTCGAAAGGCGGCCTGCCGATTGGCATCCAGCTCATTGGCCGCAAGAACGAGGATCACCGTCTGCTGCGCGTTTCCCTTGACCTGGAGCAGGCAACCGCATGGACGGCGCGTTACCAGGCGATCCATGCCAGACACTTTCAGGCATGAACCAGGAGGCTCCGGCGACGTAGGAGGCGTCGACGATGTTGGTTCATACCGAAATTGGGTGCTGCCCGAGCAGCGATCGCGCCGTCGGTAACAGACGCAAAACCTCCGCGGGCCTGGCGAATTCCCGTTGTACGGTCTGCTGAAGCGCCTGCCAGTCTGGGGAGGCGGCCAAGGCCGCCTCGTGGCGGGTATGCGCCTCGGCGCTGTCGAAACCCGTGACGCTGATGAAGACGTTTTCGCTGGCCCGCACCGGCAGCCGCGGAAAGCTGTTTTCGGCATGCTCGGTGACGAAGGCGGCGAGCGGTTGTCCGCCAAGTGCGGCAAGAACCGGAAGAGCCTCGGTCTGGAAATCCCTGGCGAAGCCGGCTTCGAGGCCCGGTCGCAAATGATGAATCCTGATGACAACAATTGCCTGTAAAGCACTGCTTGTGCTTGGTTCTTCGAGATCCGTCTGGGGTACTCGTTGCGATCCCGAGAGGTCGAAGCCGGCGCCCGGCCAAGCCGGTTTCAGCAGCAGCACGTCGTCGGAATCGATCATCGTGGCGTTGGCGGCGTTGCGCCAGGCCGCCCACACCGGCCCGTCATAGAAGGCGGCCAGCGCATGCTTCCGCGCGATCATGCCGTCGAAGCCGCGCAACCAGACGAACATATCTGGCCGGTCGAGGTCGCGGAACTGGCCGATGATGGTCATCCCCGCGGTTTCCTGGCCCTCGATCAAATGATTGTCGAAGATGCCGATCAGCGTCTCGCGTCGGCCAGGTTTCAGCGTGTATTGCCGAAGTTCGACGACGGGCGAGGCGAGCAGATCGGATTTAGGCGCGGCATTCAAAGGCAGGTTCATCGCTCGATCTCAAAAACAGGACAGTCATCCTGTTTTACAAAACAGACCGGTTGTCCTGTTTTGTCAATCTGCTATCGTGTGGAAATGTCAGCAGAGACCACAGCCCGCCCAAAGGCGCGGGCTAAAAAACGCACCAATGACCCCGAAGGCATGCGCAAAAAGGTGCTCGATGTCGCCGAAGAGGCGTTTCAGGCACGCGGCTATCACGCCTCCAGCATGGGCGACCTGATGGCGACGGCGGGCGTCACCGGCGGCGCGCTGCACCACCATTTCGCGACCAAGAAGGCGCTGGCGCTAGCAGTCATCGAAGAGCGGGTCGCCGCCGCCGTCGAGGAGACCTGGATCGCGCCAGTGCGGAGGGCCGGCTCGGCGCGGGAGGGCGTGCGCGCCGTGTTCGCGGCCGTCGCGGCGGAGCTGGAGCAGCAGGGATTCGTGCGCGGCTGCCCGCTCAACAATCTGGCGCACGAACTGTCGCTTGCCGATCCGGATTTCCGCATTGCCCTTGCCGACATTTTTTCGGCCTGGCGTCAGGCGATTGCCGACAAGATCAGGGCCGACCAGCAGGCGGGCCGGGAGCAGGGCACCGATCCGCAGCGCTTCGCAGCGCTCGCCGTCGCCACCTATTCCGGCGCCATGTCGATGGCCAAGACCGCACAGGACACAAGAGTGCTGCGCGACTGCCTGATGGCCTTGGAACAGGGAGTCACGAGGCGACGTCGCAGGATACTCCACAAAGCCCCTTGACGCCGGCAGGACAGAGGCGCCGCCGTCGCTCACTATGACCGAGGTGGGGAGGCCGAGCTCTTAATTCGGCAGCGGCTTGATCAGCTCGTAGCCGACCACGCTTTCGGCGCTGGTGCCCTCGTCATAGCGCCTGGCCACAACTGCCTGCAAGTCGGGTGCGTAAAGCGCGGTAAACTCGTCCCGCGTCTCGCCGGCCTCGCTCCTGATCGTCTGCTTGACCGCGAGCACGGAGTATTTGCATTCACCCAGGCTGAACGTCTCCTTGCCCTTGACGTTGATCTCCAGCGTCTCGGTGCCCTTCGGCGGCTTGTTCGGTGCGAGGCGGGCAAACACGATCTTGTTCTTAGCCCCCGCCTTCAGCGGGAACACCTTCCTGAGATCGGAAAACGGGATCATCGCCAGCTGCCCCGTGCTGCTGTCGCGAAACACCTCGATCAGTCCGCCGAACAGGTACTGCGACTGCGGCGATTGCGACTGGTATTTGTTGGCAACGGCCACCATTCCGCCCGCTGCCCGTCGAAATTCGCTGTGGATGCCAGGCCTTTCGAGAATGAAGCCGGCCTTGGCCGATTTGACGTCGATGCACTCGGCGCCATGCGCTGCGCTCGTCACCGCCAGAATGGCCATTGTCATGCCGATGGATGCAGTTTTCATGCCGTCCTCCTCTGCCCGCGCAAGTTGAATGCCGAAAGCAATGCCAGACCTGGGAGAACGTGTCGACATACTTTGCGAGCAACTGGACTGCCGATCCGCGTCGTGCTGAATTTTAGCGCATGATGCATCGCATTCCCGCCCTACCGGTTTCTCGGCGCAGCTTCCTGATGCAGGCAGCGGCCGTTGCCGCGGCCGGCGCCGTTTCGCGCCCGGCCTTCGGCCAGACCGGGCAGCGCATCCCGCCGATCGACGCCACCTTCCTGTTTATCGCTGATGTCCATGCCTGCCGAATGGCGAACGGATTGAGCCCGCATTGCGAGCAGGAGGGCAAGACCGACGCTGCCTTGCTGCGCAACGTCGCCGCACTCAACGGCGTCGGTGACAGACAATGGCCGGCTGAAATCGAAGGCGTTGCCACCGGCCTGCGCTCGACGGGCAACATCGGCACGCCGCTCGGCCTCGTCGTCGGCGGCGACATCACCGATGACGGCGGCGGCCAGATCACCCAGCCCAGCGAGGGCACGCAGCTGCTTCAGTTCAGCCAGCGCTACCAGCAGGGCGTCGGCCCCGACCGTGTGCACATGCCCGTCTATGTCGGCCTCGGCAACCACGACCTCGACCAGAACGGCCCGCGCTCGCATGTCGACTGGTACCGCCGCGAAATGCGCGACTATGTCGAGGTCAACCACCGCCCCGGCGTGTTCTTCAAGCCGCCTGCGCCGGCGACCGACTACGACGTCGAGACCGACTGCTATTCATGGGATTGGGGCGGTCTGCATCTTGTCCAGACGCACCGTTTTGCCGGCGATACCGGCCACGGCGCCGCCAACAGCCTGCCATGGCTGAAGCAGGATCTGGCGACCTATGCCGGCGACGGCCGCCCGGTCATCCTGTTCCAGCATTATGGCTGGGATACTTTTTCGATCGAAAGATGGGACGCCGCCGAGAGAACCTTCGACGACAGCGGCACGGGTCCGCCGCATTGGTGGAGCGAAGTCGACAGGCAGGCGCTGCTGGCCGTGCTGAAAGGCTACAATGTCGTCGGCATCTTCCATGGCCACCAGCACGCAACGCCGATGATCTACCGCCGTGACGGGCTCGACTTGTTCAAACCGAAGGCCGCCTTCATGGGCGGCTTTGCCTTGGCGCGGGTGACCGGAAACAGCATGGATGTGGTGCTGGGCGAAGCCGCCGGAAATCATGGCGAGGTCACCTTCACCAATGCATACAGCAAAAGCCTGACTTTCTTACGGTAAGAGAGGGCGCAAAAAAGGCGGCCGAGCCGCCTTTTTCCTGGTTCGCGAAGGGGGCCAGTGTCAAAGCGCCTTCTTCACCTTGTCCTTCACGTCGCCGTAAGCCTTCTGCATCTTGCCGGTCGCCTTGTCGACGTCGCCTTCGGCCTCGGTGCGCCTGTTGCCGGTGGCCTTGCCGGCGGCCTGCTTGACCGAGCCCTTGGCTTGCTTGGCGACGCCTGCCACCTGATCCTTGTTCACCATCGCGCATCTCCTGGAGTTCGGGAGTTTTATTTGCGAGGCAAACGGTCAGGCACCGCTTCGGTTCCATGCATCGCCGGACAACCGGTTGCACCCGGCGCGGTAATGCGGCTAGGCTCTGCCCGGGGGCATTTCGATGCGTTTTCGCCTTGCCTGTGCCGTTGCGACGTCCATGCTTTTGGCAGGCTGCGTCGCCGATGATGTCGGGCCGATCAACGTCTTTACGCCCGAAGCCGGCAGGCCGTCGCCGGCTTTCATTCCAGATCCGGGCGACGACGGCTCGACTGTGCTCGGCCTCGCCTTCTCCGGTGGCGGCACCCGGGCCGCGGCCTTCTCCTACGGCGTTCTGCGGGCGCTGGACGACATCGTCATCGACGAGCAGCCGCGGCGGCGCACGCTGGTCGATGACATCAGGATGATTTCCGGTGCATCAGGCGGCGCGGTGACTGCCGCCTATTTCGGCTACAAGGGCGAGGACGGCTACCGCGACTTTCGCGAACGGTTCCTGATCCAGAATGCTGAGGCCGACCTTCGAACAAGGCTGTCGCCGTTCAACCTTGTCCGCGCCTACTATGGCGGCGTCAATGACCGCAGCGGTTTTGCCAAATGGCTGAACGACAATCTCTTCGACGATGCGACATTCGAGGCGTTCGCCAAGCCGGACCGGCCCATCATCTGGATCAACGCGTCCGATATCTATAACCGCACGCCATTTCTGTTCAGCTACGACACTTTCGCGGCGCTTTGTAGCGATCTCGACAAGATGCGGTTGGCTGATGCGGTCGCGGCTTCCGCTGCCGTGCCGGTGGTCTTCGCGCCGATCGTGGTTTCCGCCACCAGCCCGGATTGCGGCTACCGCAGGCCGCAATGGTTGAGCCGGGCACTGGCCGATCACAATGCCTCGATCAGGCTCAAGGCCTATGCCAGCGCGCTCGATTCCTATCAAAACGCCGATCCCCTCGACTATGTGAAATTGCTGGACGGTGGTCTGACCGATAATCTCGGCGTCACCGGCTTTACCCTGGAGCGCTCCGCCGCCGGCACCCCCTATGGTCCGCTGTCGCCGGCCGCCGCTGTCCGGTTGAGGACGCTGCTTTTCATCGTTGCCGACGCCGGCGCCGACAACGACGTGAGCTGGGCCAAGTCTATCCACGGACCGCGGCTTAGCGAGTTGCTCGACGCCGTGACGAGCACCACCATGGCGGCCGCGGTGCGCGACGAAGCCGACGCACTGAAGCTGGCCGTCTCGCAATGGCGCGGTGAATTGGTCCGCTACCGCTGTGCTTTGCCGACCTCGACCGTGGCTGCCTATCGCGGCTCGACTGCCGGCTGGGATTGCCGCGATGTTGAACTCGTGGTCCAATATCTGTCCTTTGCCGACCTCGACCAGGCGACACAGGCCAAGCTGAACGCTGTCCCGACGCGGCTGAAATTGCCGGTCGATCAGGTCGACCTCACCATCGCGGCCGGTCGCGAGGCGCTGCTGGTCAATACGGATATCACCAAGGCGGTCGCCGCCATCCGCGCTCGCGCCGGCGTCACGCCGGGGGCACAATTGGCCGCGGCACAAGCAAACTGAGCCGCTGGGCTCGACACGGAGAGACCATCTTGGCTGAATTCACGCTCTTCATCGGCAACAAATGCTTCTCGTCCTGGTCACTGAGGCCATGGCTGGCGATGAAGCATCTGGAGATACCGTTCGAGGAAGGTTTTGTGCGCCTGCGCACGCCCGAGACCGCCGCCAATCTGGCCAGGATATCGCCGACCGGCCAGGTGCCGGTGCTGAACCATCGGCTGCCGAATGGCGAGATCCGGATCGTCTGGGAAACCCTTGCCATCCTTGAATATCTTGCCGACCTGTTTCCCGACAAGAAGCTCTGGCCGGCCGATATCGGCGCTCGCGCGCACGCCCGCTCGGCGGCGACAGAGATGCATTCCGGCTTTCGCGAGGTCCGCTATGGCTGGCCGATGAATTTGCGCCGGCCAAAAGGCCACAAGCCGCTCGACGCCGAAGGTGAGGCGCAACGGGCGCGCATCGAGGATCTGTGGCGGCAATGCCGGGAAAAATACGGCAAAGGCGGGCCGTTCCTGTTTGGCCATTTCACCGCGGCCGACGCCATGTACGCGCCGGTCGTCACCCGCTTCGACACCTATGGCGGCACGCTGGCGCCCGACACCCGCGCCTATGTCGATGCCGTGCTTTCGATGCCGGCGATGCGCCACTGGTATGCGGAGGCGGCGAAGGAGCCATGGCCGGAGCCCGGCCCCGACGAATGAGCCGAGCAACCGGCGAGCTGGTCTTCCACTTCGCGGCCCGCGGCCTATCTGAAGATCGGGCAGGGGCTTTGGAGACTTCACAATGACAGCTGTTTCTTCCGCACTGGCCGGCAAGGTCGCGCTTGTCACCGGCGCCTCGTCGGGCATCGGCGAGGCAACCGCTGTGGCGCTGGCGGCCGCCGGGGCAAAGGTGGCGATTGCCGCCCGCCGCGCCGATCGCCTCGAAGCGCTGGCCGCGCGTATCGAAAAGGCCGGCGGCACGGCACTCCGTATCGCGGCCGACGTCACCAGCAACGACGATGTCACCGCCATGGTCGACAAGGTTGTCGCCGAATGGGGCCGCCTCGACATCCTCGTCAACAATGCCGGGGTGATGCTTCTGTCGCCGGCCGCCGAGGCGGTGCTCGATGACTGGCGCCGCATGGTCGAGCTCAACCTGCTGGCGCTGATGGGTGTCACCAAAGCGGCGCTGCCGCATCTCAGGGCCGCCAAGGGTCACATCGTCAATGTCTCGTCGGTCGCCGGCCGCGTCGCCAATCCCGGCGCCAGCGGCTATGCCGCAACCAAGTTCGGCGTCGTCGGCTTTTCCGAATCGCTGCGCCGCGAAGTCTACTCCGACAAGGTTCGCGTCACCGTCATCGAACCCGGCCTGGTGCGCACCGAGCTCGGCGACCATATCACCAATCCGACGGCGAAGACTGGGCTCGACCAGCGGCTCGCCGCCATGGAGGCGCTGGCCGCCGAGGACATCGCCGCGGCCATTCTCTACGCCGTGAGCCAGCCGGCGCACGTCAACGTCAACGAGATCGTCATCCGCCCGACCGACCAGGAACGGTGAATGACGTCGGATCGTTTCGTTAGACTTCGAATCCCGCCCGCAGGAAATCGCCACACTCCTCGACCAGCCGGGACGGGTCCCTCGCAAGGTAGACGCCGAAATCCGCCATCGGCGCCGGCGGCAGGTTGAAGCGTCCGTTGAGGCTTTGGCAGTCGGGCGGCAGTCCTTCCTGCAGCAGAAGGCCGATGCCAAGCCCGGCCCTCAGCGCCGAGATCAGCGTCGCGAAAGTCGACACGCGGCAGCCGATCTTCCAGCCGAGCCCGGCCTCGGCGAGCGAGGCCAGCATTCTGTCCTGCCAGGAGCAGGCGCCTTCGAAGATGACCAGCGGAAGCTCGACCTCGTCATCGATCTCGATCATGCGGCTTGCCGCCCAGACCAGCTGTCGTGACAGATGACCTCGCGGCGCCTTTGTGAAGCGCGCCGGATCGGCCATGACGATGTCGCATTTTCCTTCGCCCAGCGACTTGCTGAGATCGGCGCTGCTGGCCGATGTCAGCTCGATCTCCACGGAAGGATGCCGGCGGCGGAAGTCGGCAATGATCAGCGGCAGCCGTGTCACCGCCAAATCCTCGATGATGCCCAGCCGGACACGGCCGACCAGCCTGCGGCCTTCTATCTCGCGCCTGGCATCGTCGCCGATCGCGATGGCCTTGCGGGCGAAGGCGAGCAGGATCTCGCCGGCCTCGGTCAGCGTCACGCCGCGCGGCGAACGGCGCAGCAGCTCGGCGCCGACTTCACCCTCGAGGCGCTGAAGCTGCATGCTCACCGCCGCCTGGGTGCGGGCAAGTCGATCGGCCGCCCGGCTCACCGTTCCCGTATCGGCCACGGTGACGAAGGCGCGCAGCAGCCTGACGTCGATATCTCCAGTCATAAGAATTCCTGATAGCTGTGTCAGCACTATCAGGCTATCCGAAAGCCCGATCTGAATTCAAGGTCCGCTTGCACGAACGAAAACAGGAGCAGCCACCTTGTCCTACAGAAGAAGATTTGAGGAGTTCGGTGTCGCCTGGCCGTCGCTCGAGCGGCCTGCTTTGCCGTTCTCGCCGACGGTTCGGGTCGCCGACATCGTCTATGTCTCCGGTCAGATTCCCGAGATCGCGCAGGAGATCGCCGCGATCGGCCAGGTCGGCAGAGAGATCGATCTGGCTGCTGCGCAGAACGCCGCCCGGCTCTGCGCGGCCAACATCGTCTATTGGCTGGACAAGGAACTGGACGGCAATCTTGACCGTGTCGTGAAATTCGCCAAGCTGACCGTCTATGTGAATGCGACGGCCGGCTTTTCGGCCTATTCGGAGGTCGGCAACGGAGCATCCGAATTTCTGCTCCATGTTTTCGGCGAGCGTGGCGAGCACGCCCGCTGCTCGCTCGGCATGGCCGGCTTGCCGGCCAATGTTCCGGTCGAAGCCGACGCTATCGTGCATGTCCGCTAGGGAAGTCGCTCGAAATAGCCAGTGAAACCAGCAGGAGGCTTGGCTTGATGGATGCAAATCTTGAGGGGCGGAGGGCGCTTGTTCTCGGCGGAGGCAAGGGCCTCGGTTTCGGCGTTGCCGAAGCGCTCGCGGCGAAAGGCGCCGAGATCATCCTGGTCGGACGAGGGGAGGCGACCCTGGATGTGGCGCGGCGCGCGATCGAGGCCGCCGGCCACATCTGCTCGACCTTCAGCGCCGACCTCTCCGACCACGACAGCGTCTCCCGGCTGATCCATGCCGTCGAGGACGAGCATCAGCGGATCGACATCATCCTGCTCAATGGCGGCGGCCCGCCGCCCTTCGCGGCCAGCGTCTTCGATGCGAGCGTCTGGGAGAAGCAGTTCACCAGCATGGTGCTGAGCCAGATGCGCGTTGCCATTTCTTTCCTGCCAGGCATGCGGGCGCGGCGCTGGGGACGCATCATCGCCGTTTCCTCGACTTCCGTCCGCGAGCCGATCCCCGGCCTTACCGCCTCGAATGCGCTGCGTGCGTCGCTCGCTGGCTGGGCCAAGACCCTGGCCGGCGAAGTGGCGGCGGACGGCGTTACCGTCAACCTGTTGCTGCCTGGCCGTTTTGCGACGGACCGGACCAAACAGTTCGACGCCATGGACGCCGCCGACAGGGGTGTCGACGCTGCCGTGATCGCCGCCGAGAGTCAGGCCGATATCCCGGCAAAGCGCTACGGCACTCCCGCCGAATTCGGTGCGGTTGCAGCATTCCTGGCCAGCGACGCCGCCGCCTATATTACCGGCGTGGCTTTGCCGGTGGATGGCGGGCTCAGTCGCGGCATGGTGTGAGGAGCAGGGGGCGGCGGCGCGAATGGTCGCATCACACAGGAACGCCCCTCGTGCCTTTTATCTGCGCGGGGGGCGTCCTGGTGGTCGTCCGCCTTTTCTCAAGATCGCTCTTTCGAGAACGGCGTTCGACACCGAAAAAATGCTCCGGCGCCAAAATGGTTCCCGGCTAAGTGGTTTTTTCGGCGGGCAATAGCCCGGTTTTCGCTGTCGTATTTGCCGCCGCCGCGCATCTCCACGAGTGTTGCAAATCAAAAAAATTGACACAGCGCGCAAAGAAGTCTACAAGAATTTTGTCGATGTTTGTTTGACCGACTTTTGTTATCCGCGTGCCGAGGCGCGCCTTTGACGAACTTCCCCATCAAAATCGAGACAAACGTTGTTGTGCATCCGCATGACGGCGAACGAATATTTGCCATGGAAAGGGTTCGTTATGAGCACAGGCACAGTTAAATGGTTCAACGCCACCAAGGGTTTTGGTTTTATTCAGCCTGACGACGGTTCTGCCGACGTTTTTGTCCACATCTCAGCCGTCGAGCGCGCCGGAATGCGCGACATCGTCGAGGGCCAGAAGCTTGGCTACGAGATGGTCCGCGACAACAAGTCGGGCAAGATGTCCGCCGACCAGTTGAAGGCGGCCTAAAACGGAATTCAGCCTCACCGGTGACCACGGATGTACTGGCACCGGTGAATGGCAATTCCAGCGCATGGTCGCGGGGAGGTTAAGCCCCCCGCTCATGCGCATGAGAAGAACGTTTCTTTGCGCGTCTCTCGGGATGCGCGGGCGCTCTCATGGAAGGTCAGGCGGTGCCTGGCCTTTTTCATTTTTGCGCTTCGACCGCCGAAAGAGCGCTGCTCGACGGCCCGGACGTGCTAAGAGGCTGTTTCGAAATTCGCTCTGACGGCCATCAGACGGCCGTCAGAGTAGAATTTCCAAACGGTCTCTGAGGACGTTCCAGCAATTTGAAACCGGCTGCCGTATTGCTTTGTGCGGGATCCTGGCCGAAAGACCAATCTCGCCACTTTTCGGCGGCGCGCTCCGAACCGGGAGAAAGACCTTGACCGCAACTTCAAAAAGACCCCGCGACCAGGCCGAATCCATTTTTAGCAAGACGCGGACCCAGTCGATGTCGCTCGACCGCATCAATTCCGAACGGGATGCCGTCAGCCAGGCGCGCGAAGCCAAGACCGCGCGGCTGCGCGAACTGCGCCTGGAAAAGGAAGCCGATGACATGGCGGCAGCGGTTGCGCTCGCGGCCTCGCCGAAACGCGCGGGCAAACGCTGATGGCCACCAAACGCGTGCCTCAAAAGGCGATCGCCGCCGATTCGACCATCGCCGATGTCGTGGGTGAGCTCGACAAGCCGGTCGAATATGTCCGGCGCGTGCTCGAAAAGCTCGAGCGCTGCCGGCGTGTCCACGGCGATGCCCAGGTGCGGCTCGGCGTGCGCGGCCGTGCCGAATGCCCCAATTATCTGATCGAATACGTCCGGGAAAACGCCAAGACGCACGAGCGCGTGACCTATCAGGACGCCGCCTACAGCGGCAGCACGCATCGCGAGCTGGCGCCCCGGCACATCGAGGAGGCCAGGAACTGGTCGCCCGAAGAAATGAACATCACGGCCGTTTCGGCGCTCATCGGCCGCCTTCGCAATCCGAATGCGCCATCATCGCGTTTCTCTGACGAGGATTGATATGGCAATCAAGTTTTCCGCCAAGGGCCAGCCGGCCGCGCCTACTGCCGCCGTGAAGCCGGCCAAGCCGGCCGCCGCACCAAAAACCGGTGAAGCCGCCGAAGCGGGTACCGATCTGTTCAGGTCGCCGGCCGAAGCACCGCCGCGCAAGCCGAAGAAGAAATAGCACCCTTGCAGCAAAATGCCGGCCGGAAATCTGCGCCAAGGCTGCTTGCCCTGGCGGTCGCAGAGGATTTTTTGTCGCCACAAGAGGGCGCCGATCCGGTTGCCTTCGATTGCCAGACCTGTGGCGCCTGCTGCGCCTACTCGTCAAGATGGCCGCGCTTTTCAACCGAGGATGACGCGCAGCTCGACCTTATCCCGCAAAAATACGTGGCTGCCGATGAAGCCGGCATGCGCTGCGACGGCGCGCGCTGTTCGGCACTGTGCGGCGAGGTCGGCAAGTCGACCGCCTGCGGCATCTACGAGATCCGTCCCGACGTCTGCCGCGCCTGCATGCCGGGCGATGACGACTGCCTGATGGCGCGCCTGGCTCACGGACTGCCGGTGGTGTAGTGACGGCCCTCGGGCAGTTTTGAAATTCGTCAGTCAGATGATCGAAAGTCGCTGCGGTAGAGGCCGGGCGATCGTCCGGTCAACCGTTTGAATGCCTGCGAGAACGACGGCACCGATTCATATCCGACGGCGCGCCCGATCTCGCCAATGTTCTGGTTCGTTTCTCGCAGAGCCTTGGCGGCAAGGTTCATCCGCCATCGAGTCACATAGGACAGCGGCGGCTGTCCCACGAGTTGAGCGAAGCGACGCGCGAAGGTGGCCCGGGACTGTGCCGCGCCGCTGGCAAGGGAAGCGATAGTCCAGGGACCATCCGGCCGCTCGTGGATCAGGCGCAAAGCCTGCGCAATGCCTTTATCGCGTAAGGCGCCAAACCATCCGCCTGTTCCGAGAGGCTGATGTTCTATCCAGGCACGCAATAAGAAGATCAACGTGCTGTCGAGAAGACGTGGGGCGACAATCTCGTGACCGCCGAGATTGCTTTTTGCTTCGACCTGCAGAAGTTCCAGGGCAAGCCGCAGCGGCTCGCTGGTGTCGATCTGATTTCGGGTCAAATGGATCAGCGGTGGAAGCAGCGAAACCATCGGATATGGTCCGACGCCGTCGAGTGAATATCTCGCACAAAGAAGAGTTGTCGCGCCGCTCTCGCTTTTCGGTTCCAGTCCGCTCCGATTTGCGGAAAGGACGGCGGATATCGATGCCGTCGGTGCATCCGCCGGATTGCAAAGGGCATGCCCGATACCGCTCGCGACAAGGATGACGTCTCCCTCGCCTAAGCGGATCGGCTCCTTTTCACCGGCTAGCCGCAGCCAGCATTCGCCGTTCTGTATGACGTGGATGGCGGCATTCCTTATCGGATCGACCGAAATACCCCATGGCCGATGCAGGGTCGCGCTGCCGATCATGGCGCTGCCAAATCTCAGCGAAGCAAGAACTTCGGACAAGGCATCCATGAGAACCATCCTCCGATGATGAATCGGACAACGATATTAGACGATTGGATAAGAATCTAGCGGATTGGCATATCGACCATCTCACAAGCGTGGCTGATTATGTTGGCAATGTCGGCGTGCGGACGCTCCTGTTCACACCAGGCAGAAGCAGGCACCTCACGGAGCAAAACATGCGTGACGAACCATCAAATCCAGTTACAGCCAAGAGTTATAATTCGCTCGAGACCAACAAGACGATCGTCCTGGACTTCATCGACAAAGCAGTAAACCAGGGCAACATCGAAGCTGCTTCGATGCATTTTGGCGAACGCTACATCCAACATAATCCGAACATTGCGGATGGTGCGGACGGCTTCAAAGCCTATCTGCAGCAGCTCAAACAGTCATTTCCCCTCGTGAGGGGAGAGGTGAAGCGGATTTTTGCCGAAGGGGATTTCGTCATCGTGCACATGCACGCAAAACGCGAACCCGAAGAGGAGGGCTTGGCCATCGTCGACATTTTCAGGCTGAACGAGAGTAAGCTAGTCGAACACTGGGAAGTTCGGCAGCCCATCGCGGATAGCAAGCTGCACGCCAATAGCATGATCTGAATGCGGATAGGCTCTCAGGCTGGCTTGTGCCCGCACGTTTCGCTGATTACGCTGCCGGCGGCAGGGCCAGCACCGGGAGACCATCTGTGAGCATCGAATTCCTGTTGACGTCGCTGATTGTCGTGGCTTCGCCCGGCACTGGCGTTCTCTATACGCTGAGCGCCGGGCTTTCGCGTGGTGCGCGTGCCAGCATCATTGCCGCTTTCGGCTGCACGCTCGGCATCATTCCGCATATGGCGGCCGCCATCACCGGCCTCGCGGCTCTGCTGCACACCAGCGCCGTCGCCTTCGAGACGCTGAAATATCTCGGCGTCGCCTACCTGCTCTACATGGCCTGGAACACGCTGAAGGAGAAGGGCGGCCTGAGCGTCGACGAAAATGTCGCGCCGCGCTCGGCCGGCAAAGTGATCACTTCGGGCATCCTCATCAACATCCTCAATCCGAAGCTGTCGATCTTCTTCTTTGCCTTCCTGCCGCAATTCGTCACCACCACCGAACCGCGTGCGCTGTCGAAGATGCTGGAGCTCAGCAGCGTCTTCATGCTGCTCACCTTCGTGGTCTTTGTCGGTTACGGCATCTTCGCGGCGTCGGTCCGCAGCCATGTCGTGTCGCGGCCGAAGGTGCTGACCTGGATGCGCCGCACCTTCGCCGGAGCCTTTGTCATGCTCGGCGCCAAACTGGCGCTGGCGGACCGGTAGACAGGAAAGATCGCGGGCAGCGCAAACCTAACCCTTCACGTAGCCCATGGCCTCGACGATCCGACCGCCCTCGACGCGCATCAGGTTGACGCCGCGCAGCGAATTGCCGTCGGCCATCCAGTAGCGCCAGCGGATCGTCGCCCGGTCGCCGGCGACGAAGGTTTCTTCGATGTCGAAGCGCGTGCCGGGTCCGGTCGCGATCGCCGACCACAGTTCGACGCAGGCGCCCTTGCCGATGCGGCGGGCGCCGTCCGGGGCCGGCGTGGTGTTCTCGATCACGCAATCTTCCGCCACCAGATCGTCGAGCGCCGACGCGTCGTGGCGCTGGAAGACGTCGTTGTAGCGCCGCATGATCTCGGCCGTTTCGGCGGAGCGTTTTGCCGCGGCGATGTCGATGATGAGTTCCTGTGTCATTGGATATTCCTTCCCTTCAGTGATCAGCAACGGTTTCGACGAGGCGGGCCTTGAGCGTGATCGCCGCGACGCCGGCCAGCGCCCGCGACACGAGGCAGCTCTCCTTGGCCGTCTGCGCCAGCCGCTCGAAATCCCCCGCCGCCAGCCCGGCCACGCTTGCCTCCGTCTCCAACTCGATACGGGTGATCGTCGGTCCGGCCGCGGTGGCGCCGAGATGCGCTTTCGCGATCGTGTGAATGCGTGCGGGAGTATAACCTTCGCGGCCCAGGATGGCGCTCAGCGCCATCGAGAAGCAGCCGGCATGCGCCGCCGCGATCAATTCCTCCGGGTTGGTGCCGGGACCGTTCTCGAAACGCGACGGGAAGGAGTAGGCGCCTTCGAATACGCCGCTGCCTAGCCTCAGCCGGCCCGAACCTTCTTTCAACGATCCCTGCCATTGGGCCTCTGCTTCACGAATGGTCATTGTGTCTCTCCTTTGATTTGAGGGGGTCGATCAGATTTTGGGGGCGAACCAGTCAGGCGCCGTCGACGACCACTTTCCCGAAGACGTCGCCTTGCTGGAAATAACGGTAGGCGTCTTGGGCCTCGTCGAAGGCGAACACCTTGTCGATGACAGGCTTAAGCCGATGCACCGAGATGGCGCGCAGCATGGCTTCGAGGTTGGTGCGATTGCCGACGAAGAGGCGGCTGATGGTGGCGAGGCTGCGCTGGTAGACCAGGCCGGGGATCTGCACCGTCCCGCCTTTCGCATCCTGTATGGTGAGAAGCACGATGCGCCCGTAAAGCGCGCAGGCGATCATCGATTGCGCGAAGGTCGGCGGGCCGCCGGTCTCGACGACGAGGTCGATGCCACCGGTTTGCTCGCGCACAGCTGCACCCCATTCCGGCGTGTCGGCCGTCGAGACGACGAGGTCGGCGCCCAGCGCCCGCGGCCGGTCCAGCTTCTCGCCGCGCGAGCTGACGGCCACGACCCGGCAGCCGAGCAGCTTGGCGAATTGCAGCGCAAACAGCGCGACGCCACCTGAACCGATGACCAGAACCCACTGCCCGGGCTTCGGCATCTCGGCCGCCGTCACGGCATTCCAAGCGGTCAGGCCGGCACAGGTCAGTGTCGCCGCTTGATGCCAGTCGAGATGATCGGGAAGCCACACCGCCCATTGCTCGTCGAGCATCGCGTATTCAGTCAGCATCCCGTCCAGCGTGCAGCCAAGCTGGTCGATCAGCCCGGCATTGATGCGGCCATCAATCCAGCGTGCAAAATAGCTGCCGGTGATGCGGTCGCCGGCGGCAAAGCGGGTGACGGCATCTCCGACGGCAACGACTTCCCCGGCACCGTCGCTCAGCGGGACGACGTCTTGGCGCGGCGTCAGCGGATAGGTGCCGTTGAGGATCATCGTATCGCGGCGGTTGAGCGATGTGGCGCGGACACGCACGACGATCTCGTGCGGCTTCGGCGTCGGCTGCGTCCCGTCGCGCATCACCAGGCACTTGGTCACGCCGGTTCCTTCAAGACGATAACTACGCATTCGCCCCTCGCTGATATATAGACTGATCTACATATTATATAGACCGGTTGTCATATTCGAGGCAAGGCCTATAATGCTCATTCCTGACAGAGGTTGACATGGCGAACGACACCCGCATCCGCATACTCGAGACAACGGCGCTGCTGCTGAGGCAGCGCGGCTACCACGGCACGTCGCTCAACGACATATTGAGCGCCTCAGGCGCACCGAGAGGCTCGCTCTACTTCCACTTTCCGGGCGGCAAGGATCAGCTGGTCGTCGAGGTTACGCGCGATAGCGTCTCCGATGTGACGCAGAGGCTGGACGCCGCGCTCGCTGCCGAAAAAGATCCGGCGGTGGCGGTCCACCACATCTACCAATCGGTCGCGCGCATGCTGGAAGACAACCAGTTCACGCTCGGTTGCCCGATCGCGCCCGTGGTGTTGGATTCGCCGACCGACATGCCGGAGTTGGCTGAGTTGTGCCGGTCGGCCTTCGAGCAATGGATAGGCCTGCTCAGGGCGGCCTTCGTCAGGGCAGGGGTGCCCGAGCGCCGCGCGCACGCGCTGGCGCTGCTGGTCGAATCATCGCTGGAAGGGCTGATGGTGATCGCACGCGCCACCCGCGACCGCGCCCCGGTGCTGGCGGTAGCCGATGAGGTCGCGGCGCTGATTGAGGGGGCATTGCCGGCGAAAGAGATCGCAGTCACGGCGCATTGACGTTTCGCGCTTCCACGGCATCGAGGCCAGCGCGGAGCCCTGCCGAAGGGCCAACGCTCCAGCTCTGCAATTCACGTTCTGCGCCGACGCCGTAGAAACGGTCAGGGGTATGCTTCCGCTTGCTTTGGAATCGGACCGCCTCTCATCCTCCGTCCCATTAACGAAAAAGGGCGACCTCTCGGCCGCCCTTTCCGTACATGAAGGCTGATGGGTTGGATTAGAAATCCATACCGCCCATGCCGCCCATGCCGCCGCCGCCCATGCCGCCAGGCATGCCGCCGCCAGCCGACTCCTTCTTCGGAGCCTCCGCAATCATGGCTTCGGTGGTGACCAGCAGGCCGGCGACCGAGGCCGCGTCCTGCAGAGCCGTGCGCACAACCTTGACCGGATCGACGATACCCATGGCAATCATGTCGCCATATTCGCCGGTCTGGGCGTTGTAGCCGAAGGTCGCGCCCTTGTTCTCAAGGATCTTGCCGGCAACGATCGATGCTTCCGCACCGGCGTTGGCCGCGATCTGACGGGCCGGAGCCTGCAGCGCGCGACGCACGATGCTGATGCCGGCGGTCTGGTCGGAGTTGGCGCCGGTTGCCTTGATGCTCAGCGAAGCGCGCAGCAGTGCGACGCCGCCGCCGGGAACGATGCCTTCTTCGACGGCCGCACGGGTCGCGTTGAGGGCGTCATCGACGCGGTCCTTCTTTTCCTTGACTTCCACTTCGGTCGCACCGCCGACGCGGATGACGGCAACGCCGCCCGCCAGCTTGGCGAGACGTTCCTGCAGCTTCTCCTTGTCGTAGTCCGAGGTGGTCTCCTCGATCTGCTGCTTGATCTGGGCGACGCGGCCCTGGATCTCGGCCTTCTTGCCGGCGCCGTCGACGATGGTGGTGTTCTCCTTGGAGATCGACACCTTCTTGGCGCGGCCGAGCATGTTCAGGCCGACATTCTCGAGCTTGATGCCGAGGTCTTCGGAGATGACCTGGCCACCGGTGAGGATAGCGATGTCTTCCAGCATGGCCTTGCGGCGATCACCGAAGCCAGGCGCCTTGACGGCGGCGATCTTCAGGCCGCCACGCAGCTTGTTGACGACGAGCGTGGCCAGGGCCTCGCCCTCGACGTCTTCCGAAATGATGACCAGCGGCTTCGAGGTCTGCACGACAGCCTCGAGGATCGGCAGCATGGCCTGCAGATTGGAGAGCTTCTTCTCGTGGAGAAGAATGTAGGCGTCTTCCAGATCCGCAACCATCTTCTCGGCGTTGGTGACGAAGTAGGGCGAGAGATAACCGCGGTCGAACTGCATGCCTTCGACGACTTCGAGCTCGGTCTCGGCGGTCTTGGCTTCCTCGACGGTGATGACGCCCTCATTGCCGACCTTCTGCATCGCTTCCGCGATCATCGAGCCGACCGAAACGTCGCCATTGCCGGCGATGGTGCCGACCTGGGCAACCTCTTCCGAGGTCTTGATCTTCTTGGCGTTCTTGATCAGCGTCGCGACGACGTCGGCGACGGCGAGGTCGATGCCGCGCTTGAGGTCCATCGGGTTCATGCCGGCGGCAACCGCCTTGTGGCCTTCCTGGACGATCGACTGTGCCAGAACGGTCGCGGTCGTGGTGCCGTCGCCGGCGATGTCGTTGGTCTTCGAAGCAACTTCGCGGACCATCTGCGCGCCCATGTTCTCGAACTTGTCTTCAAGCTCGATTTCCTTGGCGACGGTGACGCCGTCCTTGGTAATGCGCGGTGCGCCGAACGACTTGTCGATGACGACGTTGCGGCCCTTGGGGCCGAGCGTGACCTTCACCGCGTCGGCGAGGATGTTGACGCCGCGCAGCATGCGCTCACGAGCGTCGCGGGAGAATTTTACGTCTTTGGCAGCCATTTTTAGCTCCTGGCAGGGGCTTGGATTGAGCCCGAAGATTTAAATGAGGGTGAGGCCGATATTCAGCCGATGATGCCCATAATGTCGGCTTCCTTCATGATCAGAAGGTCTTCGCCATTGAGCTTGACTTCGGTGCCCGACCACTTGCCGAACAGGATACGGTCGCCGGCCTTGACGTCCAGCGGGACGAGCTTGCCGGCTTCGTCACGGGCGCCGGAACCGACGGCGATGATCTCGCCTTCCTGCGGCTTTTCCTTCGCCGTGTCGGGAATGATGATCCCGCCCGCGGTCTTGGATTCGGATTCGACCCGACGAACGACCACGCGGTCATGAAGCGGGCGGAACTTCGACTTTGCCATTTTTTATTCCTCGATGAGAATGGTGAGAACAGTTCCTCCGTCCGGCGGCGCCGGACATGGTTAGCACTCATCTTGGGGGAGTGCTAACGTGGCGCTGAAATAGTCTGGCAACTCGCGCGAGTCAAGGCGCCCGGTGAGCATCATCAGGACAATTGCTTCAAACGGATGCTTCAAACAGATACTTGACCAAGTCAACTAAATCGCTGATCTTGCCCGGAGGAGGATGCCATGACCATTCATCATCACCCAGGCAAGGAGCGGATCGACGCGGTGCGGGCCTTCAACCGCTTTTATACCCGCCAGATCGGGCTGCTCGACGAAGGGCTGCTGAAAAGCACCTTCTCGCTGACCGAGGCGCGGGTGCTCTATGAGCTGGCGCATCGCGATGGCCTGACCGCCACCGATCTTGGGCGCGATCTCGGCCTCGATGCCGGTTATCTCAGCCGGCTGCTGAAGAAGTTCGAGGAGCGTGATCTGGTCGAGCGTGCCACGATCGAGGCGGATGCGCGGCGCTCGTCGATCGCGCTGACCAAGGCCGGGCGGCAGGCCTTCGCACCGCTGAACCAGGGCTCGCACGACCAGGTCGCGGCTTTGCTCGACCGGCTTTCGGATGCCGAACAGGACAGGCTGGTCAAAGCCATGCAGACGGTGCAGCGTTTGCTGGGCGGAAGCGCCGAGCCCAAAATTCCCTATATGCTGCGGCCTCTGCAAGTCGGCGACATCGGCTGGATTATTCATCGCCAGGGCCTGCTCTACGCGCAGGAATATGGCTGGGACGAAACCTATGAAGCGCTGGTCGCCGAAATCCTCGGTGCCTTCGTCAAATCCTTCGATCCGAAATGGGAACGCAGCTGGATCGCCGAGCGGGAAGGCGAGGTCGTCGGCTCCGTCTTCGTCGTGCGCCAGTCGGACGCGGTGGCGAAATTGCGCCTGCTCTACGTCGAGCCCTCGGCGCGAGGTCTCGGCATCGGCAAGCGGCTGGTCGAGGAATGTATCGGCTTTTGCCGCGCCACGGGTTACAGGACACTGACGCTGTGGACCAACGACGTGCTCGCCGCCGCCCGCCACATCTATGAGGCTGCGGGCTTTAAATTGACCGACGAGGAGCGCCACCATTCCTTCGGCAAGGATCTGGTCGGCCAGAACTGGAATTTGGAGTTGTAGCAGCGCTTCCGGCGCTTCGGCGCCGGCCTGCCGTGCCTCACCCTTTGACCGGTATCCAGATTTCCAGCCCGCCATTGCCGCTGCGCGGATCAAATTCGGGGCCGTAGCGCTCGAATTCCGGCGCATCGGCGATCTCGTGCCCAGAGGCTGGCAGCCATTTGTTCCAGATCGTGTTGACCGTGCGGCGGATGGTCGAGATATGGTCACGATGGGCGAACACGGCGTATTTCTGCGCCGGCACGCGCACACGCCAAAACTCCCTCGGCAGGTCCGAAAAATCGGACACTTCGACGCCAGCGATGTAGTCGAAATTGCCGGCGTCGTCGCCGTTGACGCAGACGCCATAGGCGACGTCGCCGATCTCGCCAGGAATGTTGCCAATATAGGGGCCGAACCGCTGCCACTGCATCGGGGTGCCGGCGCTGGTTTCGCAGCTGTAGCGCTCGCCGAGACCGGCGATGAGAAACGGCCGGCTGGTCTCAAAACGCGGCGGTTCGAGAGTGGCGAGAAAGGACTGGTCCATCAGGATCGGCTCCACAAGATCGAGGTTGTCGAGCGAGCCTTGTGCGCGCACCAGTTCCGGCGTGGTGCCGAACTGGTCGCGGAAGGCGCGGGTGAAGGCCTCATGCGAGGCATAGCCGGCGTCGAGCGCGACCGAGAGGATGTCGGGTGCGCCGGCGCCAAGCTTGCGCGCCGCTTCGGTCAGTCGGCGAGAACGGACGTAGCTCATCACCGAACGGCCGGTAGCCGCGCCGAAAGCCCGCGTCACATGAAAGCGCGACACCCCGCTGATCTTGGCGACATCGTCCAGCGAGACTGCTTCGGGCAGATGGCTTTCGACGAACCACAAGGCTTTCTCGATCGGATTCATTTGGCACCTCGCATTGGCCCAGTCTCCGCATTGGCCCAGTCTTTACATGGCCCAGTCTTTACATTGGCCATGTCTTATATTGGCAAGATTATGGTGCCGCTTCCTGGCGGAGGCAGTTTGATCGAAATTGCGCACTGCGCAAATCGAGAGCGACGGTCGTCGGCAAGTCGCAGGCGTCGCGCGAAAAGGCTTGACAGGAAGCGGGCAAACGTCCTTTTAAATGTAACGTTATTACATCACGAGGTCTATATGGCTCCTTCTGACAAGACTTATTGCGCTGTGATTGGCGGAAAACTAGGGTGGCTGACTGATGGTCCCCGAGTCGAAAGGCAAGGGGTGAAAAGGGAACACGGTGAGATCTTCGGATCGAGGCCGTGGCTGCCCCCGCAACTGTAAGCGGTTAGCAAAATCCGAAGTGCCACTGGCCGGCAAGGCTGGGAAGGCAGGATGGCGCAAAGACCCGCGAGCCAGGAGACCTGCCATCAGCATGAGTTGACCGGACGGGGTGTGCCGGGAGGAGACGTGGACATCGGTCTTGTCGGCCGGTCCGTCCAGCTTCCTTCCGTCGCCATTGAGAAAGTGACGGCAAGTTGGACGCCTCCCAGCCTCTTCTTGAAGCGTGTGAACTGAGCGCGACGACGAATGGCCGGTGCCTGGTCAGCGCGGTGAGCCTTTCGATAGCGCCGGGCGACCGCCTCGCCATCATCGGCCCCAACGGCGCCGGCAAGACGACGCTGCTGCGCATGCTATGCGGTACGCTGCGGCCAAGCGCGGGAGATGTGAGATTTTCCGGACGCCGGCTGGAGAGGTTTTCGGCCGCCGAGCGGGCACTGCACATGGCGGTCGTTGGCCAGACCGACCAGCCTGATCCGCGGCTTGCCGTGATCGACTACGTCGAGCTTGGGCGCGTCCCGCATGCCGGCTTGCGACGGAGGAGCGAGCAACGCGACATCGTCATTGAAGCACTTCGCAGAACCGGCCTGCTGCCGCTGCTCGGCCGCACGATCGGCTCGCTATCCGGTGGCGAGCGGCAACGCGCCCAGTTGGCGCGCGCCATCGCCCAGGAGCCCAAAATCCTGTTCCTCGATGAACCGACCAATCATCTCGATCCGCGCGCCCGCAGCGACCTTCTCGAACTCGTATCGCAGTTTGGCATGACCGTCGTGGCGGTGCTTCATGATCTGTCGCTTGTCACGCCATTTGCCACCAGGGTCGCGGTGATGAACGAGGCCCGCCTGCAGGCACTTGCCAGTCCGCGCGAGGCGCTGACCAAGAAGTTGATCCGCGAGATTTTCGGCGTTGACGTGCTTTGGCTGCGCCATCCCACCGAAGACCGCGAACTCACGGTCTTCGACGTTCCGAACCGCGCCTCTTCACATCCCGATTTGACCAAGGAGCAACATCCGTGAAACGCCTCGTACTGTCTTTTGCCTCCCTCCTACTTGCCCAGACCGCCTTCGCTTTCCCGGTAACCGTTGATAGCTGCGGCACGCCGCTGACGTTCGACGCCGCGCCGAAGCGCGCCGTCATCCAAGATTTGAACATGGCGGAGATGGCCTTCGCGCTGGGGCTGCAACCATCGATCGTCGGCCTGACCGGCATCACCGGATGGTATAAGGTCGGTCCGGAATTCAAGGCCGAGCAGGGCGCGATCCCGGAACTCGCGCCGAAATACCCGACCCTCGAAAACCTCGTCGCCGTCGAGCCCGATTTCTTCTTCGCCGGCTGGTATTACGGCATGAAGCCTGGCGGCGAGGTGACGCCCGATACGCTGGCCCCGCACGGTATCAAGACGCTGGTGCTGACGGAAAGTTGCGTCCATCTCGACCAGAACCGCCCCGCAGCCTCGATGGACCTGCTCTATGGTGATGTCGAAAAGCTGGGCAAGATTTTTGGCAAGGAGGCGGAGGCGGGAAAGCTTGTTTCGAACTGGAAGGCGCAGCTCGCCGATATCACGGCAAAGATCGGCGACCGCACGGGAACGCGTGTGTTTCTTTACGACTCCGGCGAAGACAAACCCTTCACATCAGGCAAGTTCGCGATCCCCAGCGCCATGATCGCCGCAGCCGGCGGCGACAACATCATGGCCGACATGCCGACGAGCTGGGGCAATACGGATTGGGAGACGGTGGCGGCCCGCAATCCGCAATTTCTTATCCTGCTCGACTACCAGGACGGCGGCTACAGAAAACTGCTCGATTTCCTGAAAGCTCATCCGGCGATGAAGGAGACTGCGGCGGTCAAAAATGAGCACTTCATTGCGCTGCGCTATGCCGAACTGACGCCTGGGCCTGCCAACATCGAGGCGATCGGCAAGATCGCCAGGGCGATGCACCCGGAAGCTTTCTGAGCTTGCGCCAGAGAGCGTTCGAATTGGCGATGACAGCAGGAGCAGCAGCGATTGCCGCTCTTGCTCTGCTGTCGATTGCCTATGGATCGACGGTCATCGCGTTGAGCGACGTGATTGCTGCGCTCGGACATGCCGCCGGGCTGGACGGAGACATCGTGTCCGGTCCGGCCGGCAAGATCCCGATTGCCAAGATCGTCCTCGATCTTAGGCTACCGCGCACGATTATGGCCATCTGTGTCGGCGCCGGGCTGGGCGTCATCGGCGCGCTGCTGCAGACGGTAACGCGCAACGACCTCGCAGATCCGTTCTTGCTCGGCCTGTCGTCCGGAGCCGCGGCCGGCGCGGTTTCCGTCATCACCATTTTTGGCGACCATTTCGGTATCTGGACGTTGCCGGTCGCGGCCTTCACGGGCGGCGTATTGGCCGCCGGCATCGTGCTTTTGCTGGTTTCGCGGGTGAGGGGGCAAGGCCCCGAACGGCTGATCCTCGCCGGGCTTGCCGTCTCGTTCATGTTCACCGCCTTGACTAACTATCTCGTCTTTGCCGGAGACCAGCGCGCCGCTCACTCGGTGTTGTTCTGGACGATGGGCGGGCTCGGGCTGGCCCGTTGGGACAATATCGAGCTGGCTGCTCTGGGCGCAGGCACCATCCTTGTTTATGGACTTTGGAACCACCGCCGGCTCGACGCTTTCCTGGCCGGCGAGAATGCCGCTGAAAGCCTCGGCGTCCCGGTTGCGCGGATGCGCAGGATGACATTTCTCGTCGCCGCTTTCTCGACGGCGATCCTTGTCTCGGTCGCAGGCGTCATAGGTTTCGTTGGCTTGATGATCCCACATCTGTCCAGGACCCTGGCCGGCCCGCTTCATCTGCGCCTGATTGCAAGCTGCGCCCTCTTCGGAGCGGTGCTGTTGCTGGCAAGCGACCTTCTCGCGCGCACGCTGCTGCCGCCGCAGGAACTGCCGATCGGCATCATCACCAGTTCGGTCGGCGCTTTCTTCGTGGTCACGATGCTCATTCGCAATCGCTCATGATGTGACTGCCATGTACATTTGCCGCCTTCTGGCACAATCCGGGTTCCTTGAATTATAAGCACGCTTATTATATATGTCGCTCATGGTTTCCGACGGCATCGACAGATTGGGCTTTTTGATCCACGACGTGCAGCGCCTGATGCGCAAGCGCTTCGAGGCGCGCGCCAGTGGTTTCGGCCTTTCTTCGGCGCAATGGCGGCTTCTGGTCCGTGTCGCCAAGGAGGCGGGTGTCGCGCAGGCGCGGCTTGCCGAGCTTCTCGAAATCGAGCCGATCAGCGTCTCGCGCCTTGTCGATCGCATGGAGGAGGGCGGCTGGATCGAGCGCCGTCCCGACGCAACCGACAGACGAGTGCGCATGATTTTCCCGACCGCCAAGGCGAACGCAGCCTACGCCCACGTCAAGAGCCTTGCCGGCGAGGTGTATGAGGAATCGCTCGTTGGCGTTTCGCCGGAAGATCGCCGCGTCCTGGTCAAGGCGCTGGAGACAATGGTGCAGAATCTTGCGGATGGTGAGACGCCGCCCTCGGAAAAAGTGAAGAATACGGAAGGCGCAGCAGCATGAACGCGGTAGCCAAAGTAGATAAGAATGCGGCCAAGCTGGAGATGGAAGCTCCCGCGAAGCCGGCAGCTCCGGTAACGGTCGCTCCGCAGGTAGCTCCGGCGCCAGTGGCGCCGAAGAAGAAGCGTCGTGCCGGCCGCTTCCTTTTGATGTTTGTGCTGCCCGCTGCGTTGATCGCCGGCGGCAGCTATGTCTGGGTGACCGGCGGCCGCTATCAGGAGACCGAGAACGCCAATCTGCAGCAGGCCAAGGTGTCGATAGCCGCCGATACGGCGGGCCGCATCGTTCAGGTCGATATTTTCGACAACCAGTCTGTCAAGCAGGGCGACGTGTTGTTCGCCATCGATCCCGAGCCCTACCGGATCGCATTGGCCCAGGCCGATGCGGCGGTGGCCGGCGCGCGGCTCAATGTCGAGCAGTTGCGTGCGGCCTACAGCCAGGCGCTGGCGCAAGAGAAGTCCGACGAAAGCCAGGTCCAGTACGCGCAGTCGCAGTATGACCGCGCCGCCGACCTTGCCCGCAAGGGCATCAACGCCAAGTCGTCGCTGGACGAGGCCAAGAACGACCTCGACAAGGCCAAGCAGCAGCTGGCCGTGGCCCAGCAAGGGATCGTCAGCGCCAAGGCGGCACTTGGCGGCAATCCCGACATCGAGACCGACAAGCATCCGACAGTGATGGCGGCGCTCGCTGCACGCAACAAGGCGGCCTACGATCTGGTCCAGACAACAGTCAAAGCGCCTGCCGACGGCATCATCAGCCAGGCCGCTTCGTTCAAGGTCGGCCAGTATGTCGGCTCGGGCACGCCGCTGTTTTCGCTGGTCGAGACCGGCGATACCTGGGTCGACGCCAATTTCAAGGAAACGCAGCTCACCAACATGAATCCGGGCCAAAAGGCCGAAATCGTGGTCGACACCTATCCGGGCAAGACGTTCGAAGCCACCGTCAAGGCGATTGGCGCCGGCACCGGGGCCGAGTTCTCGCTGCTGCCCGCGCAGAACGCCACCGGCAACTGGGTCAAGGTCACGCAGCGCATTCCGGTCCGCCTGGAGTTGACCGACGCCGACGCCAAGATGGCGCTGCGCACCGGCATGAGCGCGACCGTCACGGTGGACACCGGCGTTTCCCGCGGGCTGCCGGGCATTTTCCGCC
This sequence comes from Mesorhizobium sp. M1217, assembly GCF_040318275.1. Classification (NCBI taxonomy): domain Bacteria; kingdom Pseudomonadati; phylum Pseudomonadota; class Alphaproteobacteria; order Hyphomicrobiales; family Phyllobacteriaceae; genus Mesorhizobium; species Mesorhizobium sp. M1217. Next base: position 94,279 of record NZ_JAMYMA010000019.1, read on the forward strand.
GCGCCACGGCAGGCGAGGCCAAGTAAAGAGGCCTGACGGCGGCCGCATGGCAAACAGCGAGATGGATGCAGGTGACAGGATTGGTCCGAGGGAGGCGCAGGAAGAGTTGAATGCGTAGACGGGCTGCGCTGCGGCCTGGCTAAACCAGACAACGTTGCGCAGGATCTTCGGTCCTCAGGTTTCCGGGCGGCAGGCGCCCGCTTTGTCGAGACGCTCAGTCGATGTAACCCCCACATCGATGCTCGCGTCCCACCGCGATGAGGGTCTCTCTGCAGCGAGGGCCTCGCCGTCCGGAAACCTAATGTACACGTTTTTGTTACCTGCTGGAAGTTTTACGTCATGAGCACCCCAGAACCCTTTCGCGAAGTACCGCACCGCGGCCTGATCACAGTTGCGCTCATGCTGGCGACGATCATGCAGGCGCTCGACACGACGATCGCCAACGTCGCGCTGCCGACCATGACCGGCGATCTCGGCGCCTCCCCCGACAACATCAACTGGGTGCTGACCTCCTACATCGTTGCCGCCGCGATCATGACGCCGGTGACCGGCTGGCTTGCCGACCGCTTCGGTCGCAAGGAGCTGTTCCTGACGGCGGTGGTCGGCTTCACCGTCTTCTCCATGCTGTGCGGCATCGCCTGGAGCCTGGAGACCATCGTTCTCTTCCGGCTGATGCAAGGCGTCTTCGGCGCGGCCATCGTGCCGCTGTCGCAGACCTTCCTGCTCGACATCAACCCTAGGGAACGCCACGGCCAGGCCATGGCCATCTGGGGCGCCGGCATCATGCTGGGACCGATCCTTGGCCCGACGCTGGGTGGCTGGCTGACCGAGAATTTCAACTGGCGCTGGGTGTTCTTCATCAACCTGCCGGTCGGCATCATCGCCTTCCTCGGCATGGCCGCATATCTCCCCAGCGTTGCCCGGCGGGTGCGCAGCTTCGATTTCTTCGGCTTCGCCATGCTCTCGCTCGGTGTCGGCGCGCTGCAACTGATGCTCGATCGTGGCGGTGAGGTCGACTGGTTTTCCTCGATCGAGATATGGATCGAGCTTGGTCTTTCCATCACCGGCTTCTGGGTATTCACCATTCACACGTTGACGGCGGAGCACCCCTTTATCGACCCGAAGATCTTCCTCGATCGCAATTTCGTCACCGGGCTGGCGTTCATCTTTGTCATGGGCGTGCTCATTTTGGCGAGCATGTCGCTGCTGCCGCCAATGCTGTCGACCATCTTCGGCTATCCGACCCTCACCATCGGCATCGTCCTGGGGCCACGCGGTGTCGGCACGATGATCGCGATGCTGTTCGTAGGGCGGATCATGCACAGGATCGATGCCAGGATCCTCGTCGTCATCGGCTTCCTGCTGACCGCGCAATCGCTCTATACGATGTCCAGCTTCTCGCCGCAGATGGACAACTGGCTTATCCTCAGCTCCGGCGTCATCCAGGGCCTTGGAATGGGAATGGTGTTCGTGCCGCTGTCCACCGTGGCCTTCGCCACGCTGGACGCACGCTTCCGCACCGATGCCACGGCGTTGTTCAGCCTGGTGCGCAATCTTGGCTCGTCGATCGGCGTGTCGGTGGTGACGGTTCTGCTGGTACGCAACACGCAGATCAACCACGCTGAGCTCTCGGCCTATATCAATCCGTTCAATCCCAACCTCTGGGCGGCGTCGCCGGCAGCGGCGGGCGGCGATCCGACGGCGCTGTCGCTGATGGATGGCATGGTCAATATCCAGGCGATGATGGTCTCCTACGTCAATGACTTCAAGCTGCTGATGATGATGACACTGCTTGCCGTCCCGTTTGTTTTCCTGCTGCGCAAGCCAAAGGCTGCGCCGCCCGCCGGTGGAGCGCCTGCCGCGCATATGGACTAAGTCTCACGGCTCCGGCAACCGCGACTGGCTCACGGCTTCCGTTGCCTGTGCCGGTCGGGTCGGCATTAAGCCGGTTCACCTGCCATTAGTATATCCCGACCAATATGCACTCGCTTTTGGGTTGAAGGCGAGCCTCCTTTGCTTGCCTCAAGCATCAGCGGGAGGAACTGTGTTTGGCCACGAAATCATCCAGGCAAACCGCCGAAGTGCCCGAATCCGCCAATTTGACGACGCTGGCACAACTGGCGACTGCCTCATATGAGGCGCTCGAGCGCGAGCTTCGCGCCACGATTGCAGCGCTTCAAGACCAGGCACTGCGGTTCCAGACTGCGATCGAGAACATCTCGCAAGGCATCTGCTTTTTTGACGCCGATGAACGGCTGATCCTGTGCAACCGGCGCTATGCGGAAATCTATCGCCTTGCGCCGGAGCAATTGCAGCCGGGGGCGGCGCTGCGCGAAATCGTCGAGCGGCGCGTCGCTGTCGGGACCTCGGCAATGAATGCGGACGCCTATCTGGCGTTGGCCCGGGCAGTCAATTCGGGCACTGCTTCGGGGAACTGGACAGCCGAGCTCGCCGATGGCCGGACAATTCAGGTCTGCCATCAACCGATGCCTGACGGCGGCTGGGTGGCCACGCACGAGGACATCAGCGAGCTCAGCGCCAACCGCTTGGTTGTCGACGAGCGTATCTCCTTGCAGACGCTGATCGACCTGGTGCCTGACTACATGTGGGTGAAGGACACCGAAAGCCGCTTCGTCGTCGCCAACCGAGCCATTGCGTCCGACAGCGGTCGAGACAGCACGAGCGACATGATCGGCCTGAGCGACTTCGACCTTCATGCGCCGGATCTTGCGCAGAAATTTCGCTTCGTCGAGCAGCAACTGATGCGCGACGGACAACCGATGATCGACGAGGAGGAGTTCGTCGTCGATGCGTCAGGCACCGGCAAATGGTTCCTGTCGACGAAACTGCCGTTGCGCAACGTTCAAAACAACATTTTCGGACTCGTCGGCATTGCCCGCGACATCACTGCGCGCAAGCGGGCCGAAATCCTTCGCGACGGGCAGGCGCATATCCTCGAGATGATCGCAAAGAGCGCTCCCCTCGAAGACGTGCTCGAGCGGCTCATGCGTCTGGTCGAGTCCCAACTGGCGGGGATATTCGGTTCGGTCTTGCTGCTCGACAAGGATGGCACCCATTTGCGCCACGCCGCCGCGCCGAGCCTGGCGAGAGACTACACCGACGCCGTCGACGGCGCCGCGGTCGGTCCCACGGCAGGATCTTGCGGAACCGCTGCCTATCGGCGCGAACCGGTGATCGTCGCTGACATCATGCAGGATCCGCTTTGGCAGGATTATCGCGAACTCGCGCGGCCCCATGGTTTGCGTTCATGCTGGTCGACCCCGATCCTGTCGCATCAGGGCGTCGTGCTTGGCGTCTTTGCGATGTATTCGATGGCAGTGCGCGAACCGACCGAGGCCGAGACCCGCTTGATCGATTTCACCACGCGCATCGCCGGGATCGCCATCGAACGCAAACAGGCCGAAGACCGGATCCACTTCATGGCCAACCATGACGTGCTGACTGGGCTTCCCAATCGCGCCTTGCTCGAGGATCGGCTTTCGCAGGCGGTCCTGTACGCCCAGCGATACGATCGCTGGGTGACGGTGGTGTTCATCGATCTGGACAATTTCAAATTTGTCAACGACACGCTCGGCCACAATGCCGGAGACGAGCTTCTGAAGATCGTCGCAAGTCGCATGGTCGACTGCGTGAGGGCAACCGATACCGTCGTGCGGCTTGGCGGCGACGAATTCGTCATCGTGCTTTTCGACCAGCCGGCGAACGTCGATCTCGTTTCCGAGACCTTGCAAAAGCTCAGGTCGGCACTCGCCGAACCGGTTCGGCTCGGAGCGCATCTTGTGCGGGCGACGGCCAGCATAGGCATTGCCAACTATCCGAAGGATGGGACTGATCCCGATACGCTGCTGGCAAATGCCGATGCGGCCATGTATCGCGCCAAGGAGTTCGGCCGCGACAATTTCCAGTTTTACGCTCCGGAGTTCAATACCCGGGCGCATGAAAAATTCGTGCTTCAGGAAGAGTTGCGAAACGCCTTGGCGCGTTCGGAATTCACTCTGCTCTACCAACCGCAAGTGGACCTTCGGTCAGGTCGGATTTTTGCGGTCGAGGCGCTGATACGCTGGAACCATCCAACGCTTGGCACGATAATGCCGACGATGTTCATCCCGACCGCCGAGGAGACAGGTCTGATCGTACCGATCGGCGACTGGGTTCTGCATGAGGCGTGCCGGCAGAACAAAGCCTGGCAAGACGCCGGGCTGCCGCCCTTGACCGTTTGCGTGAATGTGTCGGCGCGGCAATTCAGGGAGCGCAACCTGATCGATCGCATCGTCAGCGCGCTGAAGGACAGCGGCCTGGAGGCCAGGTATCTCGAGCTGGAGGTGACCGAGAGCCTTATCATGCAGGATATCGAGCTCGCCGTCGCGACCATGAACGCCCTGCAAAGCCTGGGTGTCCAGATCTCGATCGATGATTTCGGCACAGGCTATTCCAGCCTCAGCGCACTCAAGACCTTTCCCGTGGCGCGGCTGAAGATCGACAAATCCTTCATCAAGGATCTTGCCGCCGACGAGAACGACCAGGCTGTGGCCAGCGCGGTGATTTCATTGGGGCAAAATCTCAACCTGAGGGTCATTGCCGAGGGCGTTGAGACAGATGATCAGGTGGCCTTCCTGCGCAGGAACAATTGCGACGAAATGCAAGGCTATCATTTCAGCAGACCGGTTTGTGCGCAGGACATCGAGGAGTTGCTCGGCGGCCGCAAAGACTGACGGCTCGATCATCCGGCACGGACTCCGCCGACCAAAGGCGAAACCGTGCTATCTTCCGAGCACAAGGCACCAGTAGCGAAGCGTGTTGTCGCGGCCGTCGCGTACATAGGCGAGGCCGAAGCGGGTGAAGCGCGGGTCTAGCATGTTGCGGCGGTGGCCTGGCGAATGCACCCAGATATCGAACAGCTTCTGCTGGTCGAAGCGGCCTTCGGCGATGTTCTCGGCGGCGGCGCCGGCAATGCCATTGTCTTTGACGCGCGAGGCAAAGTCCTTGCCCCAGCCGGTGGTGTGATTCATGCGGCCGCGGCGCGCCATGTAGCCGGCCTGCTGCAAGGCCGCCTGTTCGAGACGAGGATCGGCGACAAGCGGTCCAAGACCGGCTGAGGCCCGAATGCCGCTCAGGGTGCCGGCCGCGGAAGCAGAGACACCGGCGCCTTCGCCGGTGGGCAGCACGGCGGTTGCGCAGGCGGCGAGCCCGGCAAGGGCGCCAAGGCCGGCAGCTCTGAGCAGCATGCGCCTGTTCAGGCTTGGTTTGCCTTCATAATTTTCAATTCTCGCAACGGTCATGCCCGCCTGACATAGCGGTGATCATGGCTTTTGCCGGGCAGGCGATTAGAATCTCGCTCAAGCCGACCCACAGCGCAACAAAAAGGGCCGAGCTCGCGGGTCGCAAGTCGCCCAGACTGTTCGTTGCGGAACCAGCAAAGTTTGCCGCTGGGTCCCCGCCTTTTATCGTGTTATGCTAATATACCCTAAAGGCCGTCCTTGAAGGGAACGGAAATGTCCGCCATGTCAACGTTGACCCGGACTTTCATTGCCGCTGTTCTTGTCGGCTGCGCACTCGTCGTGTCGTCTGCCATCGGAGCGGGAGTTACCGAGGATGTCGTGACGGGAACGCGACTCGCGGAATTGCTCCGTGCGGGGCGAAGCATCATCTCGAACTATCAGACGCTCATCAATGATCCTGCTCTTGGCGACAAGCACCTCGACGGTGAGCGCATTACGAGAGAAGCCATCGCCGCATACTCAAAACACACCGGCCACGACCCGCTTTCGGGCGGATTGACCGAGCGCGACCGGCGTCTGCTTGAGGCCCAGATTGAGGCGATGCGAGAGGTGGTGGACGAACAGCAAGATAACATCAACCGCGCGGGAACCGCTTTCAAAGGCTTCGTGCCAGCGGTGTTTGCGCGTCTGATGAATGACAAGTTCGCTGCCAAGGCCGGCAACGAAGCTCGGGTGCGCGTGACCGCGCCAGAGCAACTCGTGCGCAACCGCAAATCGCTTCCGGACGCATGGGAAGCACGGATCATCGAAAGCGTCTTGCTGGATCCGCAGAGAGCAAAGGGAGAAGCCTACACGGAAGTCACCGAGGCGGATGGGCGCCCTGCATTTCGAATGCTGCTGCCCGAATACTATACTGGCTCGTGTCTTTCCTGCCACGGCGAGCCGAAGGGCGAGATCGACGTGACAGGATACCCAAAGGAGGGCGGCAAAGCGGGCGATCTGGGAGGCGCGATAAGCATCGTCTTGTTCAAATGAGCGCTTTGGAACAATCACCGCACCGCGTGGAAACGGTATCGGCGCCGGCGAGGCCCTTTGCGCGTCCCTTTGCCCATCTACCGATTTCGGCCCGCATAGCTGCGCTGACAGCGGCCGGCCTTATCAGCCTTATCGTATCGTCAATCTTTCTCACACAGGCACTTTATCGCAGTGCAGATCGAACTGCGGAGACCAAAGCATTTTTCGACGCCGCGTCCACTGCGGCTGCGGCGCACGCAACATTCGGCGAATTGCGATACTGGCTGACTGATCTGTCGGTTAGCTTGTTGATGAATTCCCAGCGTAATGCCGAGCAGGCGCGCGAGCGACTACTGGCACATCTGGACCGCCTTTCGAAATCATCACCGGATGCGGTCAGGGAAATCCGCGTTGAGATGGATGCCTATGTCAAAACAGCGCTGGAGGCGGCAGACAGCTATACTCAAGACAACCGCATCATCGGCAACACTCTCCTCGCCGAGGCGCGCACCCACAGCGCAAACGTGGATGCTGCGCTTAACAAACTCGTCGACCGAGCGAGCGCCGAGGCAGAAGCCGCTCGCAACGAGGTCGTAACGGAAACCCAGAAAACGGCGACTACTGCTGCCGTTCTGGTGGCCATCGTGGTGATGATCGGGTCACTTCTCACCATCCTTGTTCTTCGCTCGATCGTCGGACCGTTGCGGCGGCTGAACCGGGTAATCGGAAATCTGACGGAAGGACGCTACGACGTCGAAATACAGGCAGAGGGAGGGGACGAGCTCGGCGCGATGGCGCGGACGCTTCGGCTTTTCCGGGCGAGCGCAATTGCAAAGCAACGACTGGAGGATGAGGCGGAGCGGCAAAGACGGACGATCGGAGCGGCACTCGAGGCGATTTCTGACGGATTTGTCCTGTTCGATTCGGAGGACAAGGTCCTTCTTGCCAACAGCAAATACTGCGAAATCTTTCCCGACAATGACCGAGCTACTCTGCCGGGGCAAAGCCTTCAGGATATTCTGAAAAGACGCTTGGCGAGCGGGCACGTCGACCTTGAGGGCGCGTCGCCGGAGGAATGGATTGCGAAGAGGCTGCGCATCCAGAAGGATCCGGCAGGCTTCGTCCACGAGGGTCGCTTCGGAGAACGCTGGGTCCGCGTCAGCAAACGAAAGACCCCTGACGGCGGGACCGTCGCCGTTTACACCGACATCACGGAACTGAAGCAGAGAGAGGTCGAACTCGAGCGGGCCAAGAGTCATGCTGAAGCGGCAAATGAGGCCAAGAGCAGCTTCCTCGCGTCCATGAGCCACGAGCTGCGCACTCCACTGAACGCGATCATTGGCTACAGCGAGATGCTGATCGAAGAGGCGAGCGACCAGCAAATGAATGAGTTCGTGCCAGATGTGGAAAAGATCGCCGGGGCCGGTCGCCATCTCCTCGCGCTCATCAACGACATCCTCGATCTGTCGAAGATCGAGGCAAATAAGATGGCAAATTTCCTCGAGACTTTCGACGTCGCCGACTTGTTGCGCGATGTCCAGGCCACAGTCGCGCCACTGATGGCGAAAAACCGAAACAGTTTCGTTATGGACCTCGCGGGCGACCTCGGGAAGATGCATTCGGACCAGACGAAGTTGCGTCAGAACCTCTTCAATCTCCTCAGTAACGCAGCCAAGTTCACCGAGGGGGGCCGTGTAACACTGGCGATTCGACGCGAGAGGAGATCGGACGGCGACTGGCTGATATTCACAGTGTCCGACACCGGGATCGGGATGACGCCAAAGCAGCAAGAACGGCTCTTTGATGCTTTTACGCAGGCAGACGCCTCCACCACTCGCAACTACGGCGGGACGGGATTGGGCCTCAGCATAACCCGGAGTTTCTGCCGCATGATCGGAGGCGTTGTAACCGTTAAAAGCGAGTTCGGAAAAGGCTCGACTTTCACAATGGAGATTCCAGCCGAGTGCGACGAAGAACCTGGCGAGCAGAAACCCGCCGAGCCGCTGTCGTCGAGGCCCTCGGAGCAGGCGGTTCTGATCATAGATGACGAACCAGCCGCCCGAACTCTCATCGCCAGGTCCTTGGCTGAGGCGGGACTGGCATCAATCGAAGCAGCAAGCGGCGAGGAAGGCATAGCCGCGGCGCGAGCGCATCGCCCGGCCGCAATCGTTCTCGACATCATCATGCCGCATCAGGACGGCTGGTCAGTGCTGCGCTCACTGAAGGGCGATAAGGAGCTCTGCGAGATTCCGGTAATCCTTGCGACGATACTTGCAGATCGCGAACTCGGCCTCTCACTCGGTGCGGTCGAATACCTCACGAAGCCGATCGACACCCAGAAGCTTATACGAACAATAGAGGCTTGCGGCGGCGGCAACCGCGATGTGCTTGTTATTGACGACGATCAAGCCTCCCGCGACTTCCTTCGGCGTATCCTGATCAAGAAGGATTGGCGGGTTCACGAGGCAAGCGATGGCCTGCGCGGCCTCAAGCTGATGAAGCGGTTGTTACCGCGTCTGGTCCTGCTTGATCTGCTGATGCCCGAAATGGACGGGTTCCAGACCCTGAACGAGATGCAGCAGGTGCCCGAGCTTCAGAACATTCCGGTCGTCGTCGTGACTTCCAAGGATTTATCGGCGGACGAGCTCAAGTGGCTTCGCGACAGGGCGGTCGCGGTTGTAATCAAGGGCGCAAATAGTCGGTCTCAGTTGGTCGAGGCCCTCGAGCGCCAGATCTTCCCACTTGGGTCGACAGGTGCCAGCATTGCCGATCGCGGAACCGCCCCCATGGCTGAAGGAAGCTAAAGATGACGAGGATCCTTCTGGTAGAAGACAACGAATTGAACCGCGACATGCTTTTGCGGCGGTTGTCACGGCGTGGGTTCGAAGTCCTCATTGCGGAAAACGGACAGTCGGGCGTGGAACTCACCGTTTCGGAAAGGCCCGATCTCATCCTCATGGATATGAGCTTGCCGGTCATGGACGGGTGGGAGGCGACCCGGCGGATCAAGGCTGATCCGGCCACCTCCGGGATCCCGATCATTGCGCTTTCTGCGCACGCGATGGCCAACGATCGCGAAATGGCGCTCGAGGCAGGCTGCGATGACTACGATAGCAAGCCGGTGGACCTGTCGCGACTTGTCCAGAAAATTGAACAATTGCTTGCCGCGAATCGATGAGGCGCGGACCGACGGTTTGAAAATATGCCTGCTAAGAACAAGTTCCAACGCCATGCGATCGCCGTCCATCTGGCGCAACAGCTCGCCGGACCGGCGCGGGCAATCTCAGGATTTCAGGAGTTGCTAACCGAGCAGGTGCAGGACCTCGGTCTGGCCCACATGAGACCGGATCTAGAGAAGGTTGGCGCCGCTGCTTGCGAATTGAGTAGCCTGATCGACAGCTTGATCCACGGCAAAGCGGACAATCAGAACCGGGCAGGGGTCGAGATCGAGGCGAAACTGCGCCACGACTTGCGAACGCCGCTCAACGCCATCATCGGCTATTCCGAAATGATTCGTGAAGAAGCCGAAGAATTGCACGAATACGCGCTGGAAGAGGATGTCAGGGTGATGCTCGCCGCGGCGGCTGAGTTGCTGGCGCATGTCGATGCGATTGCCGGCCTCTCGCGCGCACCCGACAGCGAGGAACCGCGGACCACGGATCAGGCTGAGATCGATGTGGCAGGGCTCGAACGGGCACTGATCAAGGCAGAGCACGACGCAAGCTCCGGTCACGGTGGCCGCATACTTGTCGTCGACGACATCACCAGCAACCGCGGTCTCCTCTCGCGCCGCTTGCAACGTGACGGTCATCAGGTAGTCACTGCCGAGTCCGGTCCGTCGGCGCTGACTCACCTCGCGGAACACGAGTTCGACCTAGTTCTGCTGGACGTCCTAATGCCGGACATGAACGGCATCGAGGTGCTCTCGCGATTGAAAGCGGAGCGCCGATGGCGGCATATCCCTGTCATCATGATATCGGGGTTGGACGAAGTGGACGCGGTGGTCCGCTGCATCGAGGCGGGGGCCGACGACTACTTGCCTAAACCTTTCAATCCGGTCCTGCTGCGCGCCCGGATCAACTCGAGTTTGGAGAAGAAACGTTGGCTCGACCGCGAGCACCAGTATCTTCAGCGGATCGAGGCGGAGAAGCGGCGGGCTGACTCGCTTCTCCATGCGATCCTGCCCGGTCAGATCGTGGCACGGCTGCAACGGGGCGAAGAGTTCATTGCCGACCGGTTCGATGAAGTGACCATTCTTTTTGCCGATATTGTCGGTTTCTCGAGCATAGCGGCAAGGTTGCCGCCGTCGGACCTGATCAAACGCCTCGACGGGCTATTCAGCACGTTCGACGTCTTGGCGGAGAAGCATGCCGTGGAGAAAATCAAGACCATCGGAGACGCCTATATGGCTGCGGGCGGTGTTCCGGAACCGGCAGCTGACCATGCCGACAGGATCGTGGCACTGGGGAAATCCATGCTGGACGCGTTGAAGCCCTTAGCGTGGGGCAACGATGGTTTTCGGATCCGCATTGGCGTGCACACGGGACCGGTGATCGCGGGCCTGATCGGCCGGCATCGGTTCGTCTACGACGTCTGGGGCGAAACCGTGAATATTGCAAGCCGGCTCGAGTCCCAGGGCGTGGCCGACCGCATGCAGATTTCGGAGGCAACCAAGCAGGCCCTGCACACCTCCTGGAAGCTCGAACCGCGCTGTAATGTAGAACTGGCAGGTGTCGGCAGGATTGAAACCTATCTCGTTCAACACTGATCGGAACAATGGCTAACCCTCAGGGAATTTCGCGAAGCGATGCTTGGAGTCGCGACACCTCGTAAACGAACAGCATGCAGCATTGGCGTTCCACTTTCACCCGGAGCTACACCATGAACAGGCGTCAGAGTCTTCTATTTCTCGCAGGAGCATCGGCCGCGGCAGCCAACACAACCCTGTTGGGCGCCGCGGCCTTTGCGCAGGAGACCCAACCCTTCAAGCTCCCACCGCTCGGCTACGCGAACAACGCATTAGAGCCGCACATCGACGCGACCACGATGATGATCCATCACGACCGCCATCACGCCGCTTATGTGAATGCCTGCAATCAACTCGTGCCGCTTTGGCCCGAGCTCGCCAGCACGCCGATGGAGGCTATTCTGGCAGATCTGGGCAAGGTCCCGGAAGGCGTGCGCAACAATCTTGGGGGACATTGGAATCACACTCACTTCTGGGAGCTGATGACTCCCGGGGGCCCCAACCAGCCCGGTGGCGACCTCAACGCCGCCATAAGCAGCACCTTCGGCAGCTATGCGGGCCTGACCGAAAAGCTCACGGCGGTTGGCCTTGGCCGCTTTGGCTCCGGCTGGGTATGGCTTGTCGTGAACAAGGACAAGAAGCTCGACATCGTCAGCACAGCCAACCAGGACACGCCGCTCGAGCTAGGGGCGCGTCCGGTGATTGGCGTCGACGTCTGGGAACACGCCTATTATCTCAAGTATCAGAACCGCCGCGCCGACTACCTCAAGGAATGGTGGCGCGTGGTGAACTGGGACAAGGCCCTCGCCAACTTCAAGAAGTCGACCGGCTGAGGGGCCGCAGATCGCGACGCCTCGTCCCTTCAGCCGCAGCAGCCGGCCGCGTTCGTGGTCACAGCTGTTTTTTTCAGCGTCTCGCGCGAATACCGAGCGGTTCGCCGGCTGGGGTAGCGCCTTCGGTTCAGACATCCCGGTTGCCAATTTCCGCGACTGGCTTGTCTGTCGTGTTCACACCTTTGATATGCCCCAAGCTGTGACCGAAGGGCAGCAACGGGTCCGAGACGCGACCTTCGCGGCATCATTGGCAAAGGTCCGCAAGTGGCGCAAACCAGCCCACGCTATGCTGGACGCGAAGGTCAGCTTTTTGGCCCAATCATCCCGAAAGCGGATCTCCGCTTCCGGCCCAAACGCGACGTTAGAGTATCTGCTCGGCAATGACAGCTTCTGGCGCTGTCCGTGCATTCCGATATTCGGCCGGATCCTATCCAAAGCGGTTGTCCAGCCTCGGATAGCAAGCGTCAGATTTTCACGATCGGCTAGGCCGCTGTGTCTAGCCTCGTTTCCGGCATCGGTGGAGCCTGGCCGACCCCGTCGTCCCCGGTATGTTCCCACCATCTGCCCAAGGCCTCGATGAGCGGCACAAGCTTGAGACCGGGCGTCGTGAGGTCGTAATCCACGCGTAGCGGATAGCCGGCATGCGCCGTTCGCCGCACAATCCCGGCGTCCTCCAGCTTGCGCAGTTCGAGAGCCAGAATGCGGTGCGACACGGTCGGGTTGTCACGCCTCAGATCGCTGAAGCGCTTGGTGCCGTCCTTGAGATAGTAGAGCAGCAAGGTGGGCCAGCGACCGCTGAGCACACGCATGGTCTCTTCGATCGGGCAGCGTGAGACGACATCTTTCATGGGGGGACCTGGTTACAGAATAGTGCGTAATTTACATGGGGCGACCAGCGTTTAGGGTCAAGTTTCGCTGCGCAGCGTAATCCCTAAATTATGGAAGAGACAAAGAAATGGAACCTATCCTCCTTTATGGCTTCCCGCTGGGAAGTTCGATGGGGCTCGTCGCTGCATTTGAACGCGTCGGACAGCCCTACCGCCTGAGTCGAGTCGACATGCTCACTGAAATGAAGAACGACGCCTATGCCAGCATCAACGGCCGTCAGGAAACGCCGGTGTTGATCACCGACGAAGGCAGGGTGCTCACCGAGACCATGGCGATTGCCGCTTGGCTCGAAGCCCGCGATACGCAACGTCGTATCAGCTTTGAGCCTCGCTCGCCGGAAGCCGACCGGATGCACCAGCTGATGGCTTTCGTGAACACCGGCTTCACCGCCGCTTTCACCCCGCTCTGGGCCGCATATGAAATGGAATCGGCCGAGCCGGTGCTGCTGGCAACCTTGCGTGACTTTGGCCGCAAGGTCGTTACCAACCGCCATGACCAGCTCGAGGCGATGATCCTCGACACGGATTTCCTGGTCGGCGACCGGCTGACGCTTGCCGATACCACGCTGATCGGCGTGGCGCGCTGGGCGGAGTTCCACAAGGCGGTCGACGGCGCAGCTTATCCCAAGCTGGCGGCGTTGCGCCGCCGGATCGAAAGCGATCCGGACGTGCGATTTGCGCAGGCCATCGAGGATGGTGAAAAGCCGGCCGGGTCAGGCGCTTGCCTCGGTCACGTGCGGCTGGCCGAGGTGATCGATCGCTTCGCGGCCTAATCTGTTCGTTCAGCCGCCCGGCGCGCCCTGGCGCCGGGTGGTGGCGACAAGCGCGCCGAGATCGGCTATCATAGCGCCGTTTTTGAAGTGGCAGCTGCGGGCGGCCATCCTGGCGGTGACCGCCCCGACACACGGGAGAAAGGTCATGGCCGGCTTTCATGTCATGGCGGACGCACGTGGAATGCATGTACAGCCCACGGTGCGCCGCATCAGCACCGAGGATCTGATCGATGCGCTCCGTCTCGGCGTAGAGGATTTCTGGGCAAAGCCGTCGCATTATGTGTTCCTGTGCCTGATCTATCCGGTGGTCGGCCTGATCCTGACGCAGTGGACGTCGGGCTCGAACGCCATCCAACTCATCTATCCGCTGATGTCCGGCTTCGCTTTGGTCGGTCCGTTCGCCGCTATCGGGCTTTACGAAATCAGCCGCCGGCGCGAGTTCGGCATGGATACATCCTGGTGGCATGCGCTCGACGTGCGCCACTCGCCGGCGCTGCCCGCGATTGCGGTCATCGGCATCATGCTGCTGGTACTGTTCCTGCTCTGGCTGTTCACCGCGCAATCGATCTACACCAGCCTGTACGGCAATCGGCCTCCGACCTCTATCGTCGGCTTTATTCGCGAGGTGCTGACGACCAGCAAGGGCTGGACACTGATCCTGCTCGGCAACCTGGCCGGGTTCGCCTTCGCCGCGATCGTGCTGGCGACGACTGTCGTCGCCTTTCCGCTGCTGCTCGACCGCGATGTCGGCGCGGTCTCGGCAGTCGAGACGTCGGCGCGCGCAGTTATGACAAACCCGCTGCAGATGGCGCTGTGGGGTCTGATGGTCGCCGTGCTCCTGGTCATCGGCTCGATCCCGCTATTTGCCGGGCTTGCCGTCGTCATGCCCGTCCTTGGCCACGCGACCTGGCATCTCTACCGCAGGGTGGTCGAACCGGAGCGGGCACAGCAGGTCAGGCGGCCGATGTAGGACCGATCAGCGTTGCGCGTCGGTTGCCATCTTGACGGCCAGCGCGGTCAGCACCGTGCCCATCATCCAGCGCTGGATCACCAGCCATAGCGGCCGCCCGGCGAGGAAGATGGCGATCGAGCCGGCCGTCACCGCGATGATGGCGTTGACGGTCAGGCTGATGGCGACCTGCGTGGCACCGAGCACCAGAAGCTGCGACAGCACGTGGCCCTTGCCGGGGCTGATGAACTGCGGCAGCAGCGACAGATAGAGCACTGCCACCTTCGGGTTGAGCAGGTTGGTCATCAGGCCCATGGCGAACAGCTTGCGCGGCCTGTCCTTAGGCAGTTCGCGGATCTGGAAGGGCGAGCGCCCGCCCGGCTTCACCGCTTGCCAGGCAAGCCACAGCAGATAGAGCGCGCCGGCAAGGCGCAGCACGTCATAGGCGAAGGGCACCGCGAGCAGCAGCGCTGTGATACCGAACGCCGCCGACAGCACGTAGAATAAAAAACCGAGCGCCACGCCGCCCAGCGAAATCAGCCCGGCCTTCGGCCCTTGCGACAGCGAGCGCGAGATCAGATAGATCATGTTCGGGCCGGGCGTCAGCACCATGCCGAGGCAGACCAGCGCGAAGGCGAGATGGTTGGCGGGTTCAGGCAAGAGCGTATCTCCGGATGGGGACACTCACCACATGCTTCCCCCACCCGCAAGGGCATGAGGGCAGGAGCCTTTGCGCCAGCGCGCTGCGCCCCTCTGCCTTTACGTCGCCAATCCCATCGCCTTCAGCCGACGATGCGTAGGTTCGACAATTCGTTGGCGATTTCCTTGAAATTGTCGGACAGCGTCGCGCCCGTCGCATTCCAGAACAGCTTGGCCGGCTTGCTCGGGTCGGCCGGATCCTTGCGGAAGCGCGAATCCGAGGAACACGCCTTCAGCGCATCGATCGCCTTCTTGTCGCCAGTATCTGTGGGCGACAGGTCGAGCGCCACCGTCATCACCAGAATGTTCGAATTCTTTGCATTGGCGCAGAGCGTTTTCATCTGCTCGTCGAGTGCTGCCGTGTAGTTGGCACCGGTATAGGTCGTCTTGCCGATATCGGTGCTGGTATTCATGAACAGGCGGGTCACGCTTCCAGATCCCGGATAGGTCAGGCCAGTGTAGCCGTAGGCGGCGTAGGTCGACCTGTTGTTGGCGTAGCTGCCGTCGCTGACGGCGCTATAGGTATTGGCTCCGTCGGTCAGCACCACGACCACCTTGTCGTTGCCCCTCTCGCTGTTCGGCCGGCCATCGGTGAACGGTGGGTTGCTCGATACCGTTCGCCAGCCCCAGGCAAGTCCCTCCGGTACGTTGGTGTTTCCGTTCGGCGCCATGGCGTCGATGGCATCCTTGATCTCCTGCTTCTCGGCGTCCTGGCTGACGTCCTTCAACGGCGTGATCGGGTTGGTGGTGCAGGAGGAATTCGGCCCATCACCCGCGGCTGCGGATTGCGAACCGTACGGTTTCACCAGGAAATATTTGCGCATGTCAGACTGTCGCTGCGAAGCGGTAGGACCGGCGACATAGGGCCAATCGGCCCACCAGTTGTTGCCGTAATTGTAAGACGTGCTGATGACGTCGTTGATGCCGTCACGGTTGAAATCGAGCCACAGAGTGCCAGCCTCATCCGGGGCGAACATCGGCACGAAAAGCGTGGCCGGCGCGGCTGTGTCGGGCGTGGTGTCGTCGACATTGTAGGGATATGGCCGTGCCTCGACGCAACCTTGCCAGCTCGCATAGCGGCTCGTCGTATAGATATATTCCGGTGCGCTCCAATGGCCGTACTGGCAGGTGCCGTTCTTCTTGTATGTGTCGCAGACATATTGCTTCGAATTGGGTACCTCTTCGCGGCCCGATTCGACCGTCATGTCGGCGTAGAGGCTGAAACGCGTCAGCGGCTGGTCCTTGGTCTCGCCCCAGCCGGTGCCGCGCTTGTACCAGATGCCATTGAGCTTCTCGGCATATTTGTCCGGATTGTTGGCGGCGCTCATCGTCGTCCAGTCGAAATCTTCATGCTGGATTGGGGAGATGCCGTCCTGATCCATCCAGCCGTCCTGGTCGTGGGTAGGGCCGATATTGACCGAGGCCGCAAACGGCACGAGCGAAAACTGAACCGGTTTGGTGATCTGCTTCATCTGCTGCGCCTGAAGCGCCAGCGTATCGACAAGCTGCTTTGCGGCCGACTTCAGCAGGTCTATTCGCTTCTCGCCGGTGCCGGAGCCGAGATCGCTCATCGAGCCCGAATTATCCAGCACAAGCGCGACTTCGAGGGTGTTCTTGAGGCGGAGTTCCGAACATTCGGTCAAGGTCGTGTCGCTTGCCGTGCCGCCGATCAGCAGGCTGGCGGCCGGGAGAAAATAGGGGTGGAAGGTGAGGCTGGCGCAGAGCTTCAAGGTGCCGCCGCCGGCATTGTTGTTGGGCAGCGTGACGGTCAGCGCTGTGTTCGCCGGGTCGATACGTGCGAGATTGGTTTCGAAAAATGTCTTGGCGTAGGCCTTGACGTCGTCGTCGCTGGCGCCGGCGACGATCTGCTGGGCGGCGGCGAGGCCGGCCGCATCAAGTGCGTTCAGCGTTTCGTGCTTTTGGCGCAGCAACTCCCCGTAATCGACACTGAGCGCCAGACCGGCCATCAGCGGCACAATGGTGATTGCAGTCATTAAGGAGTAGTTGCCACGTCTGTCGTGTCGGAATTTTCCGATTATTGCCTTCAGCATTCCCGCCCCCCTATTTTTCCCGGACGATGCCACGCATTTTTAAATTTCCGATTGCTAAAATACGTCCAAGGTCGGTACGGATTTTCAATCCCCGTTAACCACACGTCCGCAATCGGCAATGCCGCTCCGCGCTCTCCGCGGCAAAGTCGCTAAAAGCGGATAAGGCGCTGGAAAAGAAAAGCTTTCGCCATCACTTACCCGCCGGCGCCCCGGGCGGCAATCTTGCGGGCACAACGAAAGCTGGTGACAGAGCGAAGCGCTTCGGTTAATCCGGGCCGGCCGCTACGGACCGTCGGTCGCGGCGCTTGCAAGCATCATAGTACAGGGACAACGGCATGGCGGATTCGCCCGACATCATCGGTTCGCTCGCAGACCTGTCGGGAGCCTATTCAGCCATCCTGTGCGATGTCTGGGGCGTGGTGCACAATGGCGAATGGCATTTCCCCGCGGCTGCTGCCGCGCTGATCGCTGCTCGCGCGGCGAAAATACCTGTCGTGCTGATCACCAATTCGCCGCGTCGCAGCGCCGACGTGGTGGCGCAGATGAACGCCATCGGTGTTCCTTCCGCCGCCTACGATCGTGTCGTGACGTCCGGCGACGTGACCCGCGACCTGATCGCCGAAGGGCCGCGAAAGATCTTCCACATAGGCGCCGATCGAGATTTCACGCTCTATGATGGTCTCGACGTCGAGCTTGTCGAGGAGTTCGAAGCATCCGGCGTGGTCTGCACCGGCTTGTTCAATGACGAGGTGGAGAAGCCGGAAGATTATGCCGATCTTCTGCGGCGGCTGCGTGCCAGGAACCTGCCCTTCATCTGCGCCAATCCCGACATCGTGGTCGAGCGCGGCGAACGTATGATCTGGTGCGCAGGGGCTTTGGCCCGCGAATACGCGCAGCTTGGCGGGCGCACGCTGATCGCCGGGAAACCTTATGCGCCGGTCTATGAGGTCGCCATGAAAGAGATCGCCGTCATTCTCGGCCGCACGGTCGAGCGTTCGCAAGTTCTGGCCATCGGCGACGGCATGATGACCGACATCAAGGGCGCGGCCGACAATGGCTTCGACGTGCTCTACGTATCGGGCGGCATCCATGCCCGCGATTACGGTGAAGCGCTGCAGCCAGACCCGGCCAGGCTCGCGGCCTTTCTCGAAAAATACGGCTACAGGCCGGTCGCGGTGATTCCCAGACTGCAATAAGTTCAGGCCCAGACTGCAATAGGTTCAAGCCCAGACTGCAATAGGTTCAAGCTATGACGGCAATGTTCGAACGCATTTCCGCAACCGCACCGCTGCCGGCCCATCTGCGCGGCGGCGTGGTGGCGATCGGCAATTTCGACGGCGTCCACCGCGGCCACCAGGCGGTGCTCGAACGCGCGCGCGCCGAAGCGGAGCGTCGCGGCGTACCTGCCCTGGTGCTGACCTTCGTGCCGCATCCGCGAAAAGTGTTCAGGCCGGACATGCCGCTGTTCGTGCTGACGCCGCCGCCGATGAAGGCGCGGCTGCTGTCGCATCTGGGCTTTGCGGCGCTGGTCGAGCAGCCGTTCACACGCGAGTTCGCCTCCTTGTCGGCGGAGGCTTTCGTCACCGGCGTGCTCGAGCGCAACCTCGGCATAAGCCACGCCGTCACCGGCTTCGATTTCCATTTCGGCAAGGACCGCCAAGGCGGCCCGGCCTATCTGATGGCGGCCGGCGAGCGCCACGGCTTCGGCGTCACGCTGGTCGATGCCTTCCGCGACGAAAGCGCCGAGGTGGTGTCGTCGAGCCGCATTCGCACGCTGCTGTGCGAGGGCAATGTGGCCGAGGCCGCCGGCCTGCTCGGCTACCGTTTCACCGTCGAGGCGGAGGTGATCGGCGGCCAGCAGCTCGGCCGGACACTCGGCTTTCCGACCGCAAACATGAGGCTTTCGCCGGAAGCCACCCTGAAGGACGGAATTTATGCAGTCCGCTTCCGCCGCGCCGACGGCTCGCTTCATGATGGCGTCGCCAGCTTCGGCCGCCGGCCGACGGTCGACGACAATGGCGCACCATTGCTGGAGACTTTTGTGTTCGACTTTTCCGGCGACCTCTACGGCGAGATTTGTGCCGTGTCCTTTTTCGGCTACCTGCGTTCGGAGGTGAAGTTCGACGGGCTTGATGCGCTGGTCGCACAGATGAAGCGCGATGAGGCTGAGGCGAAGGCACTGCTCGCCGGCGTCAGGCCGCTTTCCGGGCTCGACGCGGCCATAGCTTTCTGAATCTACTTTTTCAGCGCCAAGCCGACGGCAATGAAGGTCCAGCCTTGGAAAATCAGGTCGACGGCCAGGAACAGGCCGAGCACCCACACGCTGTTGACCGGCCAGCCCATGGCGATGACCAGTCCCGCCAGCGCGCTGATGATGCCGGCCGCGACCACCCAGCCCCAGCCCGGCTGCGGCCGGTGGCTGTAGCCGACCCAGGCCCTGAGCACGCCTGAAGCAAGGAGTGCGACTGCCAGGAGGAAGGTTAGCACCGTCGAGGCGAGGACCGGATTGTCGAAGGCGAAGAAGCCGGCGACGGCGTAGAGGAGGCCGCTGAGCAGCCAATAGAAGAAGCGGCCCCATGTCTTCACGCCGAAGGCATGGATGATCTCGACAACGCCGGCCATCAGCATCAGCCAGCCCACGACAAAGACGGAGGCGACGGTTGCGATGAACAGATTGCCGAAAGCGATGCCGCCGAAGACAAGCAGCAGCACCCCAAGCGCGACGAACCATCCCCACTTCGCCCGCGTCTGGCCAATGGCGTCTTTCAAGGCGTCGCCGTGCAGTGTCATCACCCTTCTCCCTCAAGGTTGCCTAGCTTCTTTGTTCCGGAAGGTAGCGCCGATCGCCTTGCCCGTCCAGCGAGCAGGCTGCGAGCGCCACGCCCCGAGCGATCCGCTTGCCACACTTCCGCTTTGTCCCGAAGAGGCCAAATATCAGATGGAATATTCGACCATATGCGAGGGGAGTGCTAAAGATGACGAGTGGGTTTAGGGGCGACCCGCCGTCTCGTGTATTCGCCATGACGCAAGTGTAACGAAAAATCCCCAGCGCTGGCATTGGCCCTTTATCGATGACGTGCTGCTGCTGTACGCCGTTTTCTACGCTTGATGAGGCTAGGGAAGCAAAATGGGCGACGTGGACGAACACCTCGATCTGACGGAGATCAACGCCGTCCGCAGGTTGTTGACCTCAAAGCCACGAACGGTCCGCTGGGACGAACGCCGGGCACGGCTCGACGAGGTTGGTTCGGTGTGGCCGATTGCCGAGGACATCCGATGCGAGGATGTGGTTTTCGATGGCCTCGAGGGAGAGTGGTCCCTGGCGCCTGGGAGTGACAGGGATAAGGTTCTGCTGTTTTTCCACGGTGGTGGCTACTGCTCCGGCTCTCGTAAAAGTCATCGTCGAATGGTGACAGAGGCAGGTCGGGCAATGGGAATGCGCACTCTCGCGATCGACTATCGACGCGCACCGGAACATCCTTTCCCTGCGCAACATGAAGACGCACTCACCGCATGGCGCTTTCTGAGGCGGCAAGGGATCGCGCCGGATCGCATCGTGGTTGGCGGAGACAGTGCGGGCGGCAACCTGACCCTGTGCCTGGTCAGTATATTGCGCGCGGCAGGCGAGCCGTTGCCGCGATGTCTTTGGCTGGTTTCGCCCTGGACGGACCTTTCGATGTCCGGCGCGACACTATCAACCAAGGACGCAATCGACCCCATCATCCACCGGGCGTATTTGGAGGAACTGGCAACCGCCTATGTTCCCAATGGCGTTGGTCGGCGCGATCCCCTGATCTCGCCGTTGTTCGCCGATCTGAGCGGATTTCCCCCAATGCTTATACAAGTCGGTTCGGCCGAGACGCTGTTGTCGGACGCAACTCGGCTCGCGGAAGCCGCTGGCGCGACTGACGTCAAAGTACGTCTCGAAATTTGGCCGCATATGATTCACGCTTGGCCGGTTTGGAATGCGCGGTTGAGTGCCGGTCGCCGCGCTCTTCACAGCGCGGGCATGTTTGTCCACGAGTATTTATAACCCTTGCCGAGGCAACTGCTGGCGCATTCCAGACGTCTTGATCTGGGATCTTGGTGCGCCAATACGATTCGTTGCTATGCGGAAAACAGGGCCAACGCCGCCAATGTTACGGATATTAAGTCAAATTTTACCGAAATGGCGCCATGGCTCGGATGAAGGCTGGTTGTATCGGCCAATGCGTTCGACGTATGGAGTAACGATGCGGTCAGTCCCGACGATCCCGACGGTCTTGGCCGCATTCATGCTCGGCACCTGCGGCGTTGCCAAGGCCGGCGAGGGCACCTTCGGCTGGCTGTCCGGAGACTGGTACCTGACGGTCGGCGCCACCGGCATGGTCGCGCCGAATTTCGAGGGCGGCAAGAAGTACCTGCTCAGCGCCTCGCCGATCATCTCGCTCGGCAAGGCTGGTCCCGCGGCGCGCTTCAACTCGCGCAACGACAATATCTCATTGGCATTGATCGACGATGGCGGCGTCCGCGCCGGCCTGACAGGCAAGTTCCTGTTTTCCCGCGATGGTGGTGACGCCGACGAATTGAAGGGTCTCGACCCGGTGCGCTGGGGCGGCGAGGCTGGCGGCTTCTTCGAATTCTATCCTTTGGATTGGCTGCGTGCCCGCGCCGAATTGCGGCACGGCATTCGCGCCCATAACGGCTTTGTCGCCGACATCGCCGCCGACGCCTTTTACGATGTGACGCCCGACGTCAGGATTTCCGGCGGGCCGCGCGTTTCATTCGCCTCATCGGACTATTTCGACGCCTATTATGGCGTTGATGCCAAGGAGTCACTGGCCTCGGGGCTCAGCGAATATCATCCAGGCGGCGGGGTGAAATCTGCGGGCCTGGGCGGCGCGGTGACCTGGAAGGTGACCGAGCCGATGACGGCCAGTCTGTTCGGCGAATATTCCCGCCTGATGGGCCCGGCCGCCGATTCCAGCCTGGTCAAGGAGCGGGGCTCCAGGGATCAGTTCATGATCGGCGTGTCGACGACCTATCGCTTCGATTTCTCGATGTAAGCGGGCGGGTTGTGCACGACGGAGAGCCGCAAGGCTCAGACGACTATGCCGTAGCCGATCCGGTTGAGTTCCTCTTCCACAAGCGTGGCACCTGTTGCAGACTGAAGGAGATCGATGGGCGCGTCGTTGAGAACCCGACTTCGCTTACGCAGCCAGCGTTGCGCCTTTTCATGGTTGCCAAAAACGCGATTCGCCATCGTTGAAATGCGTTCAAGTCGCAAGGCGGACTCGGTAGTCGTCAGGGTCACATTCCGTCCTTCCAGCGCGCTAAACTGTGAAATGCAAACCGAAGATGCTGGTCTCTCGACGCCATCTACCGACAAACATAGGCGCAATTGGTGTACGCTCCTAGGGGAAGCATCAGAGTTCGGGCTTTTCAACATCGCCTGTCTCAGTTAAAAGCCCAGCCATGACGAGCTTTTCGCGCCTTCTCGCGACTGCGATACGAATTACAGGCCCGGTGTTCCGGGCGGCTTGACCGCCGCCGGAGCCGCCGGGAATCTTGCGCGCGGCCTCTCGCGCTTTTTCCAGATCATGATAGTTCAACGCCCGGGCTCTTTTGCCGACGGGCAACGCATATGGCAGACGAATGACTGATACCGAGACCGCCGAGACGATCGACTATTCCAAAACGCTCTACCTGCCGCAGACGGATTTTCCGATGCGCGCCGGTTTGCCGGAAAAGGAACCGCTGCTGGTCAAGCGCTGGCAGGATATGGACCTTTACCGCAAGCTGCGCGAAGACGCAGCCGGCCGCGAAAAATACGTGCTGCACGACGGCCCGCCCTATGCCAATGGCAACATTCATATCGGCCATGCGCTGAACAAGATCCTCAAGGACGTCATCACCCGCTCATTCCAGATGCGCGGCTATGACTCGAACTATGTACCCGGTTGGGATTGCCACGGCCTGCCGATTGAATGGAAGATCGAAGAGCAGTACCGCGCCAAGGGCAAGAACAAGGACGAGGTGCCGGTCAACGAGTTCCGGCAGGAATGCCGCGAGTTTGCGGCGCACTGGATCAAGGTGCAGGGTTCCGAATTCCAGCGCCTCGGCGTCGTCGGCGACTTCGACAATCCCTATACGACGATGGCTTTCCACGCCGAGGCGCGCATCGCCGGCGAGCTGCTGAAATTCGCCATGTCCGGCCAGCTCTATCGCGGCTCCAAGCCGGTGATGTGGAGTGTGGTCGAGCGCACCGCGCTGGCCGAGGCGGAGGTCGAATACCAGGACTATGAGTCGGACACGATCTGGGCGAAGTTTCCGGTCGTCAGCCTCGCTCGCCAGGTCATCAACATCGATGATGGGCAGCCAGCCCTGGATCCCAAGCTGACGCAGACGTCGCTCGATCTGCTTGATGCCAACGTCGTCATCTGGACCACGACGCCGTGGACCATCCCCGGCAACCGCGCCGTCAATTACTCGCCGCGCATCAACTATGGTCTCTACGAGGTCACGGCGGCCGAGAACGCCTTTGGCCCCCAGCCCGGCGAAAAGCTGATCTTTGCCGAGAAACTTGCAGACGACGCTGCCGCGAAGGCCAAGGTCACCCTGAATCGTCTTCGCAGCGTTGGCGCCGAAGAGCTTGAAAATCTTACGCTTTCGCATCCCCTCAAAAGTCTGGGTGGTGGCTACGAATTCCCTGTGCCGATGCTGGCCGGCGATCATGTCACCGACGATGCGGGCACCGGATTCGTCCACACCGCGCCGGGACACGGCCGAGAAGACTTCGACGCCTGGATGGATGCCGCCTCTGATCTTCGCCAGCGTGGCATCGACACCGCGATCCCCTTCACCGTCGACGATGCCGGCTTCTTCACCAAGGACGCGCCGGGCTTCGGCCCGGACCGCGAGGGTGGAGCGGCGCGCGTTATCGACGACGATGGCAAGAAGGGCAACGCCAACCAGGCCGTCATCGACGAGCTGATCAAGCGAAACGCGCTGTTCGCGCGCGGCCGGCTGAAGCACTCCTATCCGCATTCCTGGCGCTCGAAGAAGCCGATCATCTTCCGCAACACGCCGCAATGGTTCGTCTATATGGACAAGGAGCTTGGCGACGGCACGACGCTGCGCAGCCGCGCCCTGAAAGCCATCGACGATACCCGTTTCGTACCCGCCGCCGGCCAGAACCGCATCCGCGCCATGATCGAGGAGCGCCCTGACTGGGTGCTGTCGCGCCAGCGCGCCTGGGGCGTGCCGATCGCCGTCTTTGCCGATGCCGACGGCAATGTCCTGCGCGACGAGGCAGTCAACCAGCGCATCATGGACGCCTTCGAGAAGGAAGGTGCCGACGCCTGGTTCGCCGCCGGCGCCAAGGAGCGTTTCCTCGGCAATCACGATGCCTCGAAATGGCAGCAGGTGATGGACATCCTCGATGTCTGGTTCGATTCAGGCTCGACGCATGCCTTCACGCTTGAGGACCGGCCCGACCTGAAATGGCCGGCCGACGTCTATCTCGAAGGCTCCGATCAGCATCGCGGCTGGTTCCACTCCTCGCTGCTCGAAAGCTGCGGCACCAGGGGCAGGGCGCCCTACGAAACCGTCGTCACCCATGGCTTCACCATGGATGAGGAGGGGCGGAAAATGTCGAAGTCGCTCGGCAACACCGTCGTGCCGCAGGACGTCATCAAACAGTCCGGCGCCGACATCTTGCGGCTGTGGGTGGTGACGACCGATTATTGGGAAGACCAGCGGCTCGGCAAAAACGTGCTGCAGACCAACATCGACGCCTACCGCAAGCTGCGCAACACCATCCGCTGGATGCTGGGCACGCTCGCCCATGACGATGGCGAGGAGGTGCCGCTGGACAAGATGCCGGAGCTGGAGCGGCTGATGCTGCACCGGCTCGCCGAGCTCGATGAAGTCGTACGCTCGGGCTACGACGCCTTCGAATTCAAGCGCATCACCCGCGCGCTGCTCGACTTCATGGTGATCGAGCTGTCGGCCTTCTATTTCGATATCCGCAAGGATGCGCTCTACTGCGAAGCGCCTTCCAGCGTGAAGCGCAAGGCTTCCGTGCAGGTGGTGCGCCATCTCTTCGACTGTCTGGTGAAATGGCTGGCGCCGATGCTGCCTTTCACCATGGAAGAGGCTTGGCTCGACCGTCATCCGGATGTCGTCTCGGTGCATCTCGACCAGTTCCCGGAGATCCCGGCGGACTGGAAGGACGAGGCGCTGGCGGAGAAGTGGCGCAAGGTGCGGCAGGTCCGCCGTGTCGTCACCGGCGCGCTGGAGATCGCCCGCGCGCAGAAGGTCATCGGCTCTTCGCTGGAAGCGGTGCCGGTCGTCACTCTCGACGATGCCCTACTCGAAGCGGCGATCGCCGATGTCGACATGGCCGAGATGGCGATCACCAGCGATCTGGTTATCGCGCACGGCAAGGCGCCGGCGGGCGGCTTTACCCTCGACGATGTCAAAGGCGTCGCCGTGGTCGTCGAGAAGGCGGAGGACCGCGGCCTGGTGAAATGCGCACGCTCCTGGCGCTACACCGCCGATGTCGGCTCAGATCCGGAATTCCCGGATGTTTCGGCCCGTGACGCAGCTGTCCTGCATGAGCTGAAGGCTTTGAGCCGCCTTTAAGGCGGTGCACAATTGCCACGGCGGGCGGCCGATCGGCCCCCGTGCGTTGCCCTTAACGAGTGGTTGAGGTAAACACGCGAAACTCCGGACGACAAATTGTCGCCGGAATTCCGTCGGAAGAGCATAGGCGATGGGGGCCGGACCTTTCTTTGGCCGGCGGCAATCGAGAGGCTGTCTACAGTGGGACTTTTTGGCATGACCGAGAGAACTTACGCGCGCGTCGCGCTGCTGGCGCCGCTTGTCGTATCGAGCCTCGCCTTGTCCGGCTGCATGGGCTCGCCCACCTACGGGACCGACAAGACCGCGGGCGCGCAGCTTGCCGGCGACCTCACCGGGGCTTTTTCCTTCGCACCCAAACGCAAGGATAGTATCGACTACAAGCCGCGCCCCACGCTGGTGAAGCCAGGGCCGGGGCAGAAGGAAGTCTTGCCGCCGCCGCAGGAAAGCATCGAGACGGCGAGTGCCGAATGGCCCGAATCGCCGGAGCAGCGCCGTGCCCGCCTGCGCGCCGATGCCACCCTGCATCAGGACGACCCGGCCTACCAGGCGCAGGTCATCGATGACGTGCAGACGGATCCGGCGTCGGTCAAGGCCGCGCTGAAGCAGTCGGGCTCGAGCCACCCGCCAGCCTGGACTCCGGCCGATTCGGACAAGGACCGCGCCGCGGAAATCATGCGCCGCCGGGCTGAAGGCAAACAGGGCGACCCGACCACCCGCAGATATCTGAGCGAGCCGCCGGTGCAATACCGCGCTGCCGCCGACACTGCGCCGCAGGGTGACCTCGGCGAGGACGAGTACAAGAAGGAACGCCGCCTCAAAAGGGAGGCGGCCGCCAAGAGCAAGAGCAGCGGCATGTTCGACTGGCTGCCCTGGTAGACTGACGGCGCCAGAGACGTTCTGGCCTGGATTGGCTGAACTGGATTGGCTGACTTGGATTCGGTCCGTCTGCCGAACCAGGAAAATCAGGGTCCGCGTCGCTCGCGAAAAAAGTCCTTCAGCAATGCTGCTGCAGCGTTCTCGGCCATGCCAGGATAGATGTCGGGCACATGATGGCAGGTCGGTGACGTGAAGAAGCGAACGCCATTGACGACTGCGCCGCCCTTCTCGTCGGCGACGCCGAAATAGAGCCGGCGCAGCCTGGCGAAAGAGATGGCGCCGGCGCACATGGTGCACGGCTCCAGCGTCACATAGAGATCGTGGCCGCTGAGCCGCTCGCTGGAAAGCTTGCGGCAGGCCTCGCGGATCGCCAGCATCTCGGCATGGGCGGTCGGATCGGCGAACTCGCGGGTGCGGTTGCCGGCACTCGCAACGACCGTATCGCCGCCGACGACGACCGCGCCAACCGGCACCTCGCCACGCAGGGCGGCGGCTTCGGCTTCTTTCAGCGCCAGCGCCATGAAATCCTGCCGCCTCACGCGGTTTCCATTCCGATTATCTCCTCGCCACTAGAGCGCGATCCTGTTACTACCCGCGCAAACGAGCAAAGGCCACATGGACGACAAAAACAAGAAATTCCCGCGCAAGGCCGGCCCGAAACCGGCGGGGCCGCGTGGTCGCGATGGCGCTCCCGGCAAGGGTGGCAAGCCGTCCTTCGGCGTCAAAAAACCCTACACTCCGCGCGGCGATCGGCCGGCGGCGGCCGAAGGCGAACGGCCGAAACGCGACTTCAAGCCGAAGCGCGAAGGCGACCGGCCGTTCGGCAAAGGGCCGCGTCCGGAAGGCAAGCCTTATGAGAAGCGCGAAGGTCCACGCAAGCCTTATGCACCGCGCGGCGACCGGCCAGCAGCTGCCGAAGGCGAGCGGCCGAAGCGCGACTTCAAAGGCAGCGAGAGGCCATTCAGCAAAGGGCCGCGTCCGGAGGGCAAGCCTTATGAGAAGCGCGAAGGTCCGCGCAAGCCCTACGCGCCGCGCGGCGACCGGCCGGCCGCTGCCGAAGGCGAGCACGGCGAAAAGCGCTTCGACCGTCCCAAGCGTGACTTCGGGGATCGTCCTAAGCGTGATTTTGGCGGCGATCGGCCGCAAGGGGCACAAAGGGCACAGGCGGCATCGGAGGGCGGCTTCAAGCCGCGTCCGCGTCGCGTCGAGGCAACGGAAGAAGCCGGCGAACGCATTGCCAAGCGGCTGGCGCGTGCCGGCCTGGCCTCGCGCCGCGATGCCGAGGAACTGATCGCGGCCGGCCGCGTCAAGGTCAACGGCAGGGCGCTGACCTCGCCGGCCTTCAACGTGATGCCCGGCGACATCATCCATCTCGACGGCATGGAGATCCCGCCGATCGAGCGCACGCGGCTGTTCCTGTTCAACAAGCCGGCCGGCGTGGTCACCACCAACCGCGATCCCGAAGGCCGCAAGACCGTCTTCGACGTGCTGCCCCCCGGGCTGCCGCGGCTGATGACCATCGGCCGGCTCGACATCAACACCGAAGGGCTGCTGCTGCTCACCAATGATGGCGGCCTGTCGCGCGTGCTCGAACTGCCGGCGACCGGCTGGCTGCGGCGCTACCGCGTGCGCGTCCACGGCAAGGTCGAGGAAAGCGCGCTCGCGGGCCTGCGCGAAGGCATTGCCGTTGACGGTGTCTTTTATGGCGCCATCGAGGCGACGCTGGACCGCGAGCAGGGTTCGAATGCCTGGCTGACGCTCGGCCTGCGGGAAGGCAAGAACCGTGAGGTCAGGAACATCCTGGGCTCGCTCGGTCTCGACGTGACGCGGCTTATCCGCATTTCCTACGGGCCGTTCCAGCTCGACGATTTGCCGGAAGGCCATGTGTTGGAGATCAAGGGCCGCGTGCTGCGCGACCAGCTCGGCGAGCGCCTGGTCGAAGAGTCCGGTGCCAATTTCGACGCCGATATCGCCAAGCCGTTTTCCAACAAGCCGGTCAGGCGTGAGCGGGAGGAGGAGCCCGAGCGGCCGAAATTCACCCGTGACGGCGAACGCCGTCCGATCGGCGAGGGCGGCCTGATCAAGAACCGCAAGCGCCGCGAAGGCAGCCGCGACGAAGCGCTCGGCAAGCTGTCGACAAAACCGGAGAGGAGCTTTGGCGAGCGTGGCGCCAAACCTGAACGCGGCGACTTCGGGGACAAACCCCGTGGCGACAAGCCTCGTGGCGGCTTCGGCGGCAAGAAATCCGAACGCGAGCAGCGGCCGATCGAACCGCCGGGCCAGCGCAAGGCCAATGTCTGGATGGCGCCGGGGGCGCGGCCGATCGGCAAGGGCAGGGCGGAGGCAGACGCCGCCAAGGCGGCGGAAAACAAGGCGCGCAAGGCCGCTTTCAAGCCGTCTTATGGCAAGCCCGGCGGTGCAAAGCCGTTCGGCAAGCCTCGTGGCGAACGTTCGGATAGCGGTGGCGACCGGCCGCGTGGCGGCCCGAAAGGAAGCAATGCGGATCGTCGGCGGTGAGCTTCGCGGGCGTCCGCTGGCGACGCCCCGCACCTTTGCCATCCGCCCGACGACCGACCGCACGCGTGAGGCGGTCTTCAACGTGCTGGCGCATCGCTTTCCCGAAAAACTGAACGGCGCGCGCGTGCTCGACCTGTTCGCCGGCACCGGCGCGCTCGGCCTCGAAGCGCTGTCGCGCGGCGCTGCCTATGCTGTCTTCATCGAGGAATCCGCCGAAGGGCGCGGCCTGATCCGCACCAATGTCGAGGCTTTCGGCCTCACTGGGCGCACCAAGATATTCCGTCGCGACGCGACGGCCTTGGGCGAGGCGGGCACCATCGCTGCATTCGGCCTGGTCTTTGCCGATCCGCCCTATGGCAAGAGCCTTGGCGAACGCGCGTTGCGCTCGGCCAAGGCCGGCGGCTGGCTCGCCCCCGGCGCGCTCTGCGTAGTCGAGGAAGCGGCGGCGGCGCCGTTCGAGGCAGGGCCGGGCTTTTCGGTTGTCGACGAGCGCAACTATGGCGAGACGGTCATCCGCTTCATCGAGGTTGGGTGAGGCCCCGCAATTGGCGAGGAAGCCGCGCCTTCAAAATGACGAACAATTCGCTTTGCCTCGACCAGCAACCCCGCCTATCGTTCCACCCCAAACCGGAGCCATCTATGACATTTCAGGCTGAATGGCTGCGCGGAACGCTCTTGGGACTGGCCCTGGTGATGGCCGAGCCGGCTCTGGCGGACAACAATCCCGACGACGGCGCAGTGACGGATTTCTTGCTCGACAACGGCATGGAGGTCGTCGTCATCCCCGACCACCGCGCCCCGATCGTCACCCATATGGTCTGGTACAAGATCGGCAGCGCCGACGAGCCGCCGGGCAAATCCGGCATTGCCCATTTCTTCGAGCATTTGATGTTCAAGGCGACCAGCAACCATGCGGCCGGCGAGCTCGATCGCGCCGTCGCCGCCATCGGCGGCTCGGACAACGCCTTCACCTCCTACGACTACACCGCTTTTCATGAGACAGTGGTGCCGCAGGCGCTCGGTGAGATGATGGGCTTCGAGGCCGACCGCATGCGCAATCTCATCCTCAACGACGATGTCATCAAGACCGAGCGCGACGTCATCCTCGAGGAGCGCCGCTCGCGCATCGACTCCAATCCGCAGGCGGTGCTCGACGAGGAGATCGACGCCACGCTGTGGCAGAACCAGCCCTACCGCATCCCGGTCATCGGCTGGATGCAGGAGATGGAGAAGCTGAACCGCACCGACGCGATGGCCTTCTACAACAAATATTATACGCCCAATAACGCCGTGCTGGTGGTGGCCGGCGATGTTGAGCCGGAAACGGTCAAGACGCTGGCCGAAAAGACCTATGGCAAGATCGCGCGCGGCCCGGATCTGCCGCCGCGCATCCGCCCGATCGAGCCCGAGCAGAACACCAGGCGCACGGTGACGCTGACCGACGGGCGCGTCAGCGTGCCGAGCTTTACGACGCAGTGGGTGGTTCCGTCCTATCACACGGCAAAGCCCGGCGAAGCCGAAGCGCTCGACGTGCTGTCCGAAATCCTCGGCGGCGGCAACCGCAGCCGGCTCTACCAGGAGCTTGTCGTCAGGCAAGGGATAGCCGCCGCGGCCGGCGCCTTCTTCCAAGGCACCATGCTCGACGACAGCAATTTCACCGTCTATGGCGCGCCGCGCGGCGATGCCAAGCTTGCAGACGTCGAGGCCGCGGTAGACGTCGAGATCGCCCGCATCGCGAAAGACGGCGTCACCAGCGATGAGCTGGAAAAATCCAAGGACCGTTTCGTCCGCTCGATGATCTTTGCCCGCGACAAGCAGGAGGACATGGCCAACATCTACGGCTCGACGCTCGCCACCGGCGGCAACGTCCAGGACGTCCAGCAATGGCCCGACCGCATCCGCAAGGTCACCGCCGACCAGGTCAAGGCGGTCGCTGCCCGCTATCTCAATCTCGACCACGCAACGACCGGCTATCTTCTGCCGCAAACCCAGGCTGGGAATTGATTTGATGATGAACCAGCACGGTCCCGCTCTGCCTTCTCCCCCGGGCTCCTCCCCTTCTCCCCTTGTGGGAGAAGGTGGCCGAGCAAAGCTCGGTCGGATGAGGGGTGTTCCAGCTTGGCACCAACGGCACTCCGTCCAACACCCCTCAACCGTCTCGGCGCTTCGCGCCGATCCACCTTCTCCCACAAGGGGAGAAGGGAAGCACGCGCGCTCCGGCCCTCTTCTAGCGACCCTCATCCTCTCCCTCGTCTTCCTCATCCTGCCGGCGCTTTCGGCTCGTGCTGCCATGAACATCCAGGAGGTGACCTCGTCGAAGGGCATCACCGCCTGGCTGGTGGAGGATTATTCGGTGCCGATCGTCGCCATCCGCTTCGTCTTCGATGGCGGCGCGACGCAGGATCCGCCCGGTAAGGAAGGGCTTGCCAACCTGATGAGCGGTCTGTTCGACGAAGGCGCCGGCGACCTCGACAGCGAGGCCTTCCAGGTCAAGCTTGACGATGTCGGCGCCGAGATGAGCTTCGATGCGCAGCGCGACGGAATCTACGGCTCGATGCGCATGCTGGCCGAGCAGCGCGACGGCGCCTTCGACCTGCTGCGCGTGGCGGTCAACCAGCCGCGCTTCGACCAGGTGCCGATCGACCGCATCCGCGCGCAAATCCTGTCCGGCATCATCGCCAACGAGCGCGATCCCGATACGCTCGCCCAGCGCAAATGGCTGGACGCGATCTACGGCAGGCATCCCTATGCGCGGCCGGACCAGGGCACCAGGCAAAGCATCGCGACGATCACGCCGTCCGATCTCAGCGCTTTCCACAAGGCGAATTTCGCCCGCGACGGTCTGCATGTCGCGGTGGTCGGCGCCATCGACGCCGAGACGCTGAAGCAGAAGCTCGACCTGGTATTCGGCAGCCTGCCGGAAAAGCAGGCGCTTACGCCCGTTCCCGACATCGACCTGAAACTTGGCCAGCAGCTCGAGGTCGTTTACGACCAGCCGCAGGCCTCGCTGCAACTCGCCTATCCCGGCGTGAAGCGGAACGCGCCGGATTTCTTCGCCGCGGTGCTGATGAACGAGATCCTCGGTGGCGGCACTTTCACCTCGCGGCTGTTCGACGAGGTGCGCGAGAAGCGCGGCCTGGCCTATAGCGTCAGCTCCGACCTCGTCGACCACCAGCATTCCGAGGCGCTTTCCATCACCACCTCGACCCGCGCCGACAGGGCGGCCGAGACGCTGGCCGTGGTGCGCGACGTGGTCAAGCGCATGGCCGAGGAGGGGCCGACCGAAGCCGAGCTGGCGGCGACCAAGAAATACATGATCGGCGCCTATGCCATCAACAATCTGAATTCCTCCGGCGCGATCGCCGCAACGCTGGTCGAGATCCAGCTCGGCAAGCTCGGCATCGACTACATGCAGCGCCGCGCCGCGCTGATAAACGCGGTGACGCTGGACCAGGTCAAGGCAGCGGCGAAAAAGCTGCTCTCCGCCGAGCCGGCCGTCATGGTGGTCGGGCCGAAGCTGGGAAGCAAGGGATGAGCCGTTGCCCGCGTTTTCCAGGCGCTGGCGCCGCCCCGGTCGGCTCCCCCTTCTCCCCTTGTGGGAGAAGGTGTCGCCGAAGGCGACGGATGAGGGGTGTTCCAGCTTGGCATCGGCGGCACTCCGTCCAACACCCCTCATCCGTCTCGGCGCTACGCGCCGATCCACCTTCTCCCACAAGGGGAGAAGGAAAGACGCGCTACGGCCACAAACCGCCGGCAATCCGGATGACGGGGCATTTGCCCAATTTCGATAGCACCGCCGCATCGAGTGTCAGAAATGGGGGCTAGCAAAGGCTCCGCGGTCGGCCCTAGCTTCGGCATCGCCTTTGGCGGCGGCGGCGCGCGTGGGCTGGCGCATATCCACGTCATCGAGGTGCTGGACGAACTGGGCATAAGGCCGGCGGCAATCGCTGGCTCGTCGATCGGCGCCATCATGGGCGCCGGCATGGCCTCGGGCATGACCGGCAAGGACATTCACGACTATACGCGCTCGATCCTCGGCCGCCGCGCCGAAGTGGCGACGCGCATGTGGCGGGCGCGGCCCGGCACCTTTGCCGAAGCGTTGCAGGGCGGCTTGCGGGTCAGCCAGTTCAATGTCGAGCGCATCCTCAAGGCGTTCCTGCCCGATGCCATCCCCGAGACCTTCGCCGAACTCAAAATACCGCTGAAGGTGACGGCAACGGACTTTTATGGCCACAAGCTCGCGGTGCTCGACGAAGGCGAGCTGCATTCGGCGCTGGCCGCTTCGGCGGCGATCCCGGCGGTGTTCCGCCCGGTGATGCGCGACGGCAGGCTGCTGATCGACGGCGGCATCTACAATCCCGTGCCGTTCGATCTGATCGAGCTCGACGCCGACATCGTCATCGCCGTCGACGTGGTCGGCGCGCCGACCGAGGCCGGGCGCAAATTCCCGACCTCCGTCGACCTGATGTTCGGCGCCACGCAGCTGATGATGCAGTCGATCATCGCCAGTAAGCTGAACCAGAGCCGGCCCGACATCCTGATCCGGCCGGCGGTGTCGAAATACCGCGTGCTCGATTTCATGAAGGTCGAGGCGCTGATGGCCGAGACGGTGGCGATCAAGGACGAGCTGAAGCGCGAGATCGAAAGGGCGGTCGAGGCGCGGGCCAAGGCCGAAGCCAGCAAGCGCACCAACCGTCTCGGCGGATGACAGCCGTCAGGCGCCCGGCGTCAACGCCCGCTGGACCATGAGCGTATCCTTCGTAAGTGGTGCGGATCAGCTCGAGATTGGCGCCAATCTCAGCCCCACTTCATCTCGCCGGTGGCGACCTTGGAGCCGATGTCGAGCGCAACCCCCATGCCGAGGCCGGGGAAGCGGGCTTCCATGGCGCTCTTCAGCGCGGCAGCGTCCTTGGCCTTGGCCAGTTCTTCCTCGAAGGCGATGAGATAGGTTTTTGTGTGCTCGACGCCCGAAAGGTCGGTCGCCGCCCCAGGCGTCATGTGCCCAGGCACGACGATCGCCGGCTTGCGCGCCGCGATCTTTTCGAGGTTGGCCAGCCAGGCGGCGCGCAGTTCCCTGGTCGGGGTGTCGGCGGTCCAGACATGCACGCCGGCAAAGATCATCACCCCGCCGAACACCGCGTTCAGCGACGGCACGAACAGATAGCGCCGGTTGCCGAGGCCTTCCGCGGCGACGATCTCGATGCTCT
The DNA here is from genome assembly GCF_040318275.1 of Mesorhizobium sp. M1217. Classification (NCBI taxonomy): domain Bacteria; kingdom Pseudomonadati; phylum Pseudomonadota; class Alphaproteobacteria; order Hyphomicrobiales; family Phyllobacteriaceae; genus Mesorhizobium; species Mesorhizobium sp. M1217. The sequence goes on from NZ_JAMYMA010000019.1 coordinate 128,697, forward strand.
CGCCGTCGACGCTGAGCGTCTTGCCGTCGAACGCTTCCGGGATGACGACGTCGGCCAGCGCCTGCGGGCCATTTTCCTTCAGCTGCGGCCCCCAGACGGCGAGCTTCTTTTCGACATTGCCGTTGATGGCGGCCACCGTCTCGGCTGCGGCGATCACCCGTGCCTGCGGGAACGTCTGCTTGATCCGCTTGAGGCCGAAATAATAGTCGGGGTCGGACTGGCTGACATAGATGGTGGTGAGCGTCTTGCCGGTCGCCTTGATCGCCTCGGCCACGGCCCGGCCGTCGGGGTAGGTGAAACCGGAATCGATCAGCACGGCTTCGGTGGCGCCGGAGACCAGCACCGGGGCGCGGAAGAAGCCGTTTTCGCCGGCGGGAAAATGCTTCCAGGAAAGCCCGCTGGCCGCATGGCCAAGCCCGGCGGGAGCAAAGACCGCGGCAGCGCCGGCGGCGAGGGTGGTTTTCATGATGCTTCTCCGTGTGAACATGGATGTCTCCTGGGAATGCGGAATTCGGCGGCCTCGATGCCGCAAGATGGCAAAAACGGAATGCATATTGAAGGCCGACAAAATAGACGTAATGTATGCTTTCGCCTGACAATGGGGCTGCATCTGCCATGAGCCACGCATGAACCTGAACCGGCTGGCCTATTTCGCGGCGGTGGTCGACGCCGGCTCGTTCACGCGGGCCGCCGAGCGGCTGGGCATCACCAAGGCGGTCGTCAGCCAACAGGTGGCGCGGCTGGAGCGCGATGTCGGAACGACGCTGCTGATCCGCACGACGCGCCGCGTCCATCCGACCGAGGCCGGCCGGACATTCCATGCCCGCTGCCTGCAGGTTCTGCAGCAGGCCGAGGATGCCTTCGACGAGCTCGCGCAGGCCGCCGCCGAGCCGACCGGCACGCTGCGCATCGCGGCGTCCAACGACTACGGCACGTCGGCGGTGGTGCCGGTGGTCGCCGCCTTCAGCGCGCGCTATCCCGCCTGCCGGGTGGAGCTGACGCTGGGCGACGAGACGATCGACCTGGTTTCCGGCCACATCGACGTGGCCATCCGCGTCGGCTGGCTGGCCGATTCCAGCCTGCAGGCGCGGCGCATCGGCACCTTCCAACAATTCATGGTGTGCGGCGCCGGGTTTGAAGGCCGGTTCACGGCCGGGGAACCGCAAGACCTTGCCGGGCTGCCCTTCATCGCCAACATGGCGCTGCGCGAACCGCTGCTATGGCAATTTTCGCGCGGCGACAACGAGCAGCAGGTCGTGCGCATGCAGGCAACGATCGCCATTGACGCGACGCCGGCAGTGCTGGCGGCCGTCCGCGCCGGCGCCGGCCTGTCGGTGCTGCCGGACTTTCTGGTGCGGGACGAGCTGGCCGCCGGGCGGCTGGTGCAGGTCCTGCCCGAGTGGCGGCTGCCCTCCGGCGGCATCTACACAGTCTACCCCGCCGCCCGCTTCCGCCCGCCCAAGGTGACGAGGTTTGTCGAGATGCTGATTGCGGCCGAGCAGAAGCTGGAGGCAGGCGGGCGGGGGCGCTGATGGGCGAAGCAGCGATCTCCCCCCAACGGCAGGGCTATCGCATAGGGGGCCCCCCTCATCCGGCCGCTTCGCGGCCACCTTCTCCCCGCTGGGGAGAAGAGGCTGGCGTTAACGCCGGCGACCTCCTCTCCCCTCGGGGAGAGGTCGGATTGCCCCGAATTGCCCTTCGCAATTCGGTTGGCAATCCGGGTGAGGGGGCCCTTGGCCCGATGCGATTGGTGCAGTTGAAACGAAGGCCGGCGTGGGTTCGCGCCCC
>NZ_JAMYMA010000020.1:0-127717 GCF_040318275.1 Mesorhizobium sp. M1217
GGCCGGCCCCTCCAACAGCCGACCTCTCATGAATCACGCAAAACCGCTCTTGGGAATCCTCGAAACGCTCCCGGAACTAAAAATCTGCCAAAGTAGTGCTAGGCAAAATACTCCTGCAGCGGTCTCACCTCGAGGCTTCCCGCCCGCAGCGCCGCAATCGCCTCAGCCACCGCAGCCGCGCCCGACAGCGTCGTGTAATACGGCACCTTCTGCATCAGCGTGGCGCGGCGGAGCGACTTCGAGTCCGAGACCGCCTTCTGGCCGTCCGTGGTGTTGAAGACGATCTGCACCTGGCGGTTGCGGATGGCGTCCTCGATGTGCGGGCGGCCTTCCAGCACCTTGTTGATTTTCTCGGCGGCGACGCCGTTTTCGGCGAGGAAGCGGGCGGTGCCTGACGTGGCGAGCACCTTGAAGCCCTGGCCGGCAAGGCGCTTGACCGCCGGCAGGATGCCCTTCTTGTCCTCATCGCGCACCGAGACGAACAGCGTGCCCGCGCGGGGGAGATCAACACCCGCGCCGAGCTGGCTCTTGGCGAAGGCAAGCGCGAAATCGCGGTCGAGGCCCATGACCTCGCCGGTCGAGCGCATTTCCGGGCCGAGCAAGATGTCGACGCCGGGGAAGCGGGCGAAGGGGAACACCGCTTCCTTGACCGCGATGTGGCCGGGATTGCGCGGGTCGGGCATGGCGCCGTAATGGGCGAAGGCGTCTTCCAGGCTTTCGCCGGCCATGATGCGGGCGGCAATTTTGGCGATCGGCCGCCCGATGGTCTTGGCGACGAACGGCACGGTGCGCGACGCCCGCGGGTTGACCTCCAGCACATAGACGGTGCCGTCCTTGATCGCATATTGCACGTTCATCAGGCCGCCGACATTGAGCGCGCGGGCAAGGGCTGCCGTCTGGCGCTCGAGCTCGTCGACCAGTTCCGAGGGCAGCGAGTGCACCGGCAGGGAGCAGGCACTGTCGCCGGAATGGATGCCGGCCTCCTCGATGTGCTCCAGGATGCCGGAGACGTAGGTCGACTTGCCGTCGCAGAGGCAATCGACATCGACCTCGATGGCGCCTGACAGATAGGTGTCGAACAGAAGCGGGTTCTTGCCGAGCAGCGTATTGATCTGGCCGGTCTTGTCGTTGGGGTATTTCTGCTTGATGTCCTCCGGCACCAGGCCGGGCACGGTGTCGAGCAGATAGGATTGCAGCATGCTCTCGTCGTGGATGATCTGCATGGCACGGCCGCCGAGCACATAGGACGGGCGCACCACCAGCGGGAAGCCGAGTTCGCCGGCAACGAGGCGGGCCTGCTCGACCGAGTAGGCGATGCCGTTCTTCGGCTGGCTGAGGCCGAGCTTGTGCAAGAGCTTCTGGAAGCGGTCGCGGTCCTCGGCCAGATCGATCATGTCGGGCGAAGTGCCGAGGATCGGGATTCCGGCTTTCTCCAGCGCGTCGGCGAGCTTCAGCGGCGTCTGGCCGCCGAACTGGACGATGACGCCGACGAGTTCGCCCGAGGCCTGTTCGGCGCGCAGGATCTCCAGCACGTCCTCCGGCGTCAACGGCTCGAAATAGAGCCGGTCGGAGGTGTCGTAGTCGGTCGAGACGGTTTCGGGGTTGCAGTTGACCATGATCGCCTCGAAGCCGGCGTCGCGCAGCGCAAAGGCGGCGTGGCAGCAGCAATAGTCGAACTCGATGCCCTGGCCGATGCGGTTGGGGCCGCCGCCGAGGATGACGACCTTTTTGCGCGACGAGACCTGCGCCTCATTGGCGAGCGCACCGGCGAACGGCACTTCATAGGTCGAATACATGTAGGCGGTGGGCGAGGCGAACTCGGCGGCACAAGTGTCGATGCGCTTGTAAACGGGATGAACGTCGAGCTTGTCGCGAATCTTCTGGATCTCTTCGACATCCTTCCTGACCAGCGACGCGAGGCGGGCGTCGGAAAAACCCATCGCCTTCAGCATGCGCAGATTGGCGGCGTCCTGCGGGATGCCGTGCTCGCGGATGCGATCCTCCATGGCGAGGATGCCGGCGATCTGTTCGAGGAACCACGGGTCGATCTTGCACATGGCGTGCACGTCTTCCAGCGAGGTGCCCATGCGGATCGCCTGCGCCACCATGCGCAGCCGGTCGGGCGTTGGCGTGCCCAGAGCGGCGCGGATAGCGTTGCGGTCATCGACATGGCTGGCCGGCGCGTTCCCGTGGCCGATGCCCGGGATCTCGATCTCGTCCAGACCGGTCAGCCCGGTTTCCAGCCCGCGCAAAGCCTTTTGCAGCGATTCCTGGAAAGTGCGGCCGATGGCCATGACCTCGCCGACCGACTTCATCGAGGTGGTCAGCACCGGCTCGGCGCCGGGGAATTTCTCGAAGGCAAAGCGCGGAATCTTGGTCACGACATAGTCGATGCTCGGCTCGAACGAGGCCGGCGTGGCGCCGCCGGTGATGTCGTTCTCGAGCTCATCCAGCGTGTAGCCGACGGCGAGCTTGGCGGCGATCTTGGCGATCGGAAAACCGGTCGCCTTGGAGGCAAGTGCGGACGAGCGCGAGACGCGCGGGTTCATCTCGATGACTACCAGGCGGCCGTCGGCCGGGTTGACGGCGAACTGGACGTTGGAGCCGCCGGTCTCGACGCCGATCTCGCGCAGCACCGCGATCGAGGCGTTGCGCATCATCTGGTATTCTTTGTCGGTCAGCGTCAGGGCCGGGGCGACGGTGATCGAGTCGCCGGTGTGCACGCCCATCGGGTCGATGTTCTCGATCGAGCAGACGATGATGCAGTTGTCGGCCTTGTCGCGGACGACCTCCATCTCATACTCCTTCCAGCCGAGCACGCTCTCCTCGATCAGCACTTCGGTGGTCGGCGAGGCGTCGAGGCCGGACTGGACGATCTCGTAGAATTCGGCGCGGTTGTAGGCGATGCCGCCGCCGGTGCCGCCCATGGTGAAGGACGGGCGAATGATGGCGGGCAGGCCGACGTGGTCGAGCGCTTGTGCTGCGATCGCCATGCCGTGGCTGATGTAGCGCTGCTTGCGGTCGCCTTCGCCGAGGTTCCAGCGCGTTTCCAGCGCATCGAGCGCGGCGTCGAGATTTTCGGGCTTTTCCGCCTTCAGCGCGGCGCGCTCGGCCTCGTGTGTCTTGCGGTCGGCATTCTTGACGTCGGTGGCGTTGGCCAACATCGACTTCGGCGTTTCCAGGCCGATCTTGTTCATCGCCTCGCGAAACAGCGCGCGGTCCTCGGCCTTGTCGATTGCGGTGGCGTCGGCGCCGATCATCTTGACCTGATAGCGGTCGAGCACGCCCATGCGGCGCAGCGACAAAGCGGTGTTGAGCGCGGTCTGCCCGCCCATGGTCGGCAGCAGCGCGTCGGGCCGCTCCTTGGCGATGATCTTGGCCACAACTTCCGGCGTGATCGGCTCGATATAGGTGGCGTCGGCCAGTTCCGGGTCGGTCATGATGGTGGCCGGATTGGAATTGACCAGGATGACGCGAAAACCCTCTTCCTTGAGCGCCTTGCAGGCCTGGGTGCCGGAATAGTCGAACTCGCAGGCCTGGCCGATGACGATGGGGCCGGCCCCGATGATCAGGATCGACTTGATGTCGGTGCGTCTTGGCATGTCGAGGGTCCGTTCGGCGGGCGGCTTGCACAAAAAGCCGGACGGGATGACCCGGCCGGTTGTGCTCGCGATTCTGGTATCAGGCTAGGAGGGCCTTATAGGGAAGAGTTTTGCCGGATGTAACCCCCTAAAATGCGAGTAGGGGAGTAGGGGAGTAGGGAGTAGGGCAGTAGGTTCGAGCGCCCTTTAAACATATTGCCCTACTGCCCTACTGCCTTATTCCCTTACCACTATCCCCCAACGCCAAAGCATCCGTGATCTCGAACCGCTCGGAAGCACCGATGCGGATCATGTTCAGGCTGCCTTCGCGCGTGAAGCGGAATTCGCCGGGCCCGTTTGAGCCGGCCGGCTTGCCGGCCTTGAAGCTGATGATGCGCGTGCCGCCATCGGGCCATGTCACGGTCACGTCGGTCTTGTCGCCGGTGCGCACGACCGCCGCCTTGCAGTTGGTCATCGGCTGGCCGAGATAGCGCGCGCAAGGGATGGCGTTGCCAGCACCAGGGACCGGTGTCCCCGGCGGCTGAAGCCGCGCAACGGTCTGTGCGTCGGGCGGAGGCGCCGCGTTGGCCGCGCCGAAATTTTGGACGGGACCCATTGCCGCGGGCGCCGATCCATCAACCTGTCCGGTCGAGGGGTTTCCAGCGGCCAGGGCCAGGCGGTAAGCATCCTCGATCGCCACCCTGCCGATTGCGTCAGCGGAGTTCAGCTCCGTTTCGGGAGCGGTCGCGCCGAGGCGCGTTGTCAGATCGGGCAGCGGTTGAGAGGCAGGGCTCTCCGTATTGGCCGCCGCCTGGGGTGTCACTTGCTGGGGATTGATAGGGTCGAGGTAGCGCGCGGGCGCCCATCCGCTCAGCTTGGGGTCGTCAATGTCTTCAACCTTGCACCACCGATGGCCGCTGACGTCGCCGCAGCCGAGATTTTTCAAGCTCGAACCAATCGGCAGCCGCGCCTCGATCTTGCCCATCGCCGATGCCGTGGCGCGCACGTTCAGGAGATCACCCGGAGCGAGACCAGTCACAATCGAGATGATGGGCTCCGGCTCCTGGGCACTGGCCGGCGGGCCCGCCAGCATCAGCGGAGCGGCAATCACCGCAAGCAGCGTCGTCGGGAGTGTTACTGTGCGCCTAATCATCTGCCATGGGCGGTAGGTTGCATTGCCGAAGGCGCGGCCAGGCACGGAAACGCCATCGCACGCCAGCCGGTTTTTATAGGCGACGAGGCGGCGCTGTGTAAGCCCCGAAAATGAGTAAGGTGCCGCGTGTTGAATCGCGGAGCAGGCCCCTTCCGTGAGCTGAAAGCCGGCAAAATATTGCACATTTCATGTAAATATGCACTCTCTCAAGTAAGGTTTGGGAGGGAAAGATGGTCGACCTTGAAATATTCGCGCAAGTGGAAAACATAGTTCGCCAGCGTATCAAGAAAACGCGCGCGGAAATTGAGGCTTCACTTGGTCACATCGCCAACGGCAATCCGCTGGCCGCCGAACAGACCCTCTCCAGGCGACTCGACAGGTTGCAGGTAAAAGCGTCGCTCAGCCGCACCGAAGCGGAGATGATATCGGCAGCAATCGACATGAGGTCTGCCGGGGAGAGAAAGGCCGCCGCCAAACAGCCAGGACCGGAGGCAATTCTCGGCCCAACGCTCGATTTCATCGGTGTCGCATTTCTGGAGCGTGGGCGCCGTGTGGCCGATGCGGTCGGCCGCGTTGCCTTTCTCAACGGCAATCCACAAGGATCGGGTTTCCTGGTCGGGCCAAGGCTGTTCCTCACAAACAACCATGTGATTTCGTCGCCGGCAGATTCCCGGCGCTTCCAGGTCCAGTTCGATTATGAGCAGGACGGTGCGAATGCCGTGCGCACGCCGACGACGTTCCTGCTCGATCCTGAATCCTGTTTCGTGACCGATAGCATAGAGGGTCTGGACTATACGCTGATCGGGGTCGGCGAGCGGCGTTCCGGCCCAAAGGAACTGGGGGAGTTCGGTTTTATCTCGCTGTCGGACGCGCGCGACAAGCATATGCTTGGCGAAATCGCCAACATCGTTCAGCACCCCGATGGCCGCTTCAAGGAACTGGTGCTGCGTGAAAACCGGCTGGTGGCCCGCGACGAAACGGTTCAAGTGCTGCACTATGTTGCCGATACCGAACAGGGTTCGTCCGGTTCACCGGTTTTCAACAATGAATGGGAGCCAATTGCCCTGCACCATTGGGCAGGGCCATTCCACGAGGTGACGGGCATAGGTGGCTATGCGCTGACGCGCGAGATCAACGAAGGCATAAGGATCAGCGCCATCGTTGACGATCTGGGCGCTAGAAAGTCCAGGCTGCCGGGCTCCTCGGCATCGGCGGTTTCGCAAGCTCTGGCGATTTGGGCCGGCACGCCGCGCATGATGGACGAGACAGTTCGGCTGAACGCCGACATTCGCGAAGATGTGCTGGACAAGCCGGTGCAGCGGCCGGAACCGGATGACAATCCACCGGCGACGAGACACAACGCCGATGGCTCGGTCACCTGGACTTTTCCCGTCGAGATAAATGTCCGGGCGCCCTTGATCGACCGCGACGGAGGCGATGCGAGACGAAGCGACGAAGGCCCGGCAAGCGAACCCGCAAAGTTAGCAATCGCCGAGGCAGCGGCTTGGAAAACAGAGGATTTCGACGATCGCGGAGGGTATGAACCCGGCTTCATACCGGGCTTTGTCCTGCCAATGCCGACGGTTGCCAATTCACCCTACCGGTTGGCCAAGAACCTTCTTGCCAAACCGGGCGAGGATCCACACGAATTGCGCTATCATCATTTTTCGATCTTGATGAACGCCGATCGCAGGCTTGCCTTCGTCACCGCCTGCAATATCGATGGATCTCGCACCAAGGCGGTCAATCGTGACGACAAGACCGTCATCGACAACCCGTCGCTTGTCGAGTTGGGAGTGGAGTCGATTTCCGGTGCGGAAGCCAGCGACGCTTTCCGGCCCGACCGTCGCATCGACCCTGGCGAGCAGATGACCCAGGAATTCTATTCGAGCCAGAATGTGCCTGGATTTCCCGTCCTAAAATCCAAGGAACGAATAGCTCGAATGTTCCAGAAGGGCCATATTACGCTTCGCGGCGACCCTGCATGGGGAGTGGATCAGGAGGCGGTCGCGGCAGAGCGGGACACGTTTTTCTATCCCAATGCTGCGCCGCAAGTCGGCTTCTTCAATCAGGGAAGCTCGCTTGACCATCCCGGCTCCAAGGGGAAACTGAGATGGCGCGCGGTGGAAACCTATGTGCTGCGCAACGCCTATACGACGCGAGGCCGTGTCACGGTGTTCGCCGGCCCAGTGTTCCGCGAGGACGATCCTCCTTACCGCTTCAACAGCCATGTTCCGCTGAAATTCTGGAAGATCGCGCTGTGGTCCGATCAAGCTGGCCTGCGCGCCATCGCGCTGCTGGCGGACCAGAAGCCGGTTTTGGAAGTGATGCCCGAAGCGTTCGGTGGGCGTGCCGAGGCATTCGACGACCCGCTTGAAATTGCCAGGGTATCGGAGTTCCTTTCGACGGTGGCCGAGATTGAAGAACTGACTGGCCTGAACTTTGGCCAGCAGGTGCGCGACGCCGACATTCGGGCCGGATCCGAATCGGCCCCCGCACAGACTTTCAACCCAACGCAACTGGCGCCCAAGACCTCACGGCCAAAGGCTTCATCGCCCAAGACTTCAGTGACCAAGACTTCGGCGGCCAGCACCCGACGTCCTGCCAGGCGATCGAAGCGATCCGCGTCCGACAAGTGAAGATTGGACCGGTCGCGGCCATTGAGGCTGCTTGCCTGCCGCTCGAAGGCGGTCATCCGTTCAGCCTGGCATGGGCAAGCTCAGCCTGTTCCTCGTTCGGCCCGGTATGAACGCGGTCAACCCGGCATGAAGCCGGTGCGTAGCGCGTGAGCCCATTCCGGCCGTCCCGCCTGATCGGCCTGACGCGCTGCCGCCTCATGGTCGTAATCGACGGCGATGGCCTCGAAGCGATCGGGATGCAGGTCGACGATGCCATAGCGGGCGTGCGGCGAGCCTTGTTGGGAGACATGCGCCGGCGGCGTGTCGTCGTGATAGGCCGGGCAGCCGATGCTGCCTGGATTGAAAATGACCGGACCGCCGGGAATGCGGACCAGCTCGCTGCGGTGGCTGTGACCGCAAAGCATGATGCGGCAGGCGGGATCGATCACGCCGAGTCGCCGTTCGATGGCGGCCAGTGGGGCGCGCACCAGCCGGCCGTCGACTATCGCGTCAGCCAGGTATTTTTCATCGTGGTCGGGCCGGGCATGGAAGGCGAGCACGCCAGGCGCCACCTCCAGCGTGACGGGCAGCGCGAACAGCGCCTCGCGCTGGGCTGCCGCCAGCCGTTCATGCGCGTAGCGGTCGGAAGGCCACATGGTCTCGTCGGCGGTGTCGTAGGCAACGCGGCGGTCGTGGTTGCCGCGCACCGTCGGCAGGTCGAGCGCCTCGAGCCGCTCCATGGTCTCGCGCGGCCAGAGCGGGCCGGAAACGCAATCGCCGAGATTGACAATGAGGTCGGCGCCGCCGCGTCGCCGCAGATCGTCGAGCACGGCGTCGAGCGCCAGGACATTGCCGTGGATGTCGGCGAGGACGGCAATGCGCATGGCAGGCTCCGTTAATGGCTGGAGAGCAGGTGAAGCTATTTTGCTCGTCGTCGCGAAGCGGGCGAGAGCGAAACCCAGTTTCGGGGTCGCTCTAGGCGCGGACCTCGATCTCGTGGCCGCCGACCGCCGGCAACGATGCGTCGTCGCCGGCCGCGGCAATGACGCTGTCGAGCAGACCCGGGAAGCGGCGGTCGAGATCGTCACGGCGCAGCGTGATCAGCCGGCTGGTGCCAACCGCCTCGGTGCGGGTAACGCCGGCCTCACGCAGCTTGGCCAAATGGTAGCTCAGATTGGTCTTCGAGCAGAGGTCGAGGAACCGGCTGCAATTCAGCGGCACGCCCTCCTTGCTCGCGAGATAGCGCACGATGGCCAGTCGCGTCGGGTCGCCGAGCACGGCAAGCACGTTCGGCAGGCTGATCTGGTCGGCGGTGGGATGGGGCAAGGTCATGACCAGGAATTAAGCACATTCGGGGCCGATTTCAACGCATCTGATCCTTCGCGGTTCTGGTGGTATTCGGGCCTGTCCTGACACAGGGCTGTCAGTAGGGTTCGATTAGTCTGCACAAGCTCATTGACATCATGCCCTGTTATGTCCAATTGTTCAATAACCTTTGAACTAAGGAAATTGCCATGGATAAGCGCCTCATCTGGCTTGCGCTCGGATCGTTCACGATTTCGACCGAAGGTTTCGTCATCTCCAGCCTTTTGCCCGACATTGCAAAGGATGCGGCCATCTCCGTTCCGCTCGCCGGCACGCTGATCACGGCGTTTGCGCTCGCCTATGCGATCGGCACGCCGATCCTGGCAACGCTGACTGGCGAATGGGACCGGCGCCGCGTCATCCTGTGGACGCTGGTGTTCTTCGTGTTGGGCAACGTCGCCGCGGCGCTGAGTTCCTCCTTCGAATTGCTGTTGATCGCGCGCATCGTCATGGCGCTGTCGTCAGGCCTGTTCGCGGCGACCGCGCAGGGAACGGCCGTTGCGCTTGTCGACGATCATCACCGCGCCCGCGCCATTGCCGTGGTCGTCGGCGGCACCACGGTTGCGGTGGCGGTCGGCGCGCCGCTTGGCGCGCTTGTTGCGACGGTTGCCGGCTGGCGCGGCACCTTCTTTGCCATTGCCGGCCTTGGCGCGCTCGCCGGCGCGATCCTGTGGTACCGGCTGCCGCGCGGCATCGTCGGCACCAGGCTGCCGCTCCGGATGCGATTGGCAGCGGCACTTCGCCCCGGCGTCATGCCCATCCTGGTGACGACGATCCTGGCACTGATCGGCGCCTTCACTGTCTTTGCCTTTGTCGCGCCGCTCGCCATCGAAGGCGGCGGCCTGAGCCCGATCGCGCTACCTGGAATGCTGCTCGCCTTCGGCGTCGGCGCGGTCATCGGCAATATCGGCGGTGGGCAGGCCGCCGACCGTTTCGGCGCGACGCGCACCGTCTGCTGGTCGCTGGCGCTGAGTGCCGCCATGCTGGTCACGTTTTCGCTGATCCCGACATTCCTGCCGCGCGAGATCGCCGGGCCGGCACTGATGGCCATGATGGTGCCGTGGGGTATCGTCGGCTGGGCGTTCCCACCGGCGCAGGCCAGCCGCATCATCAAGCTGGCGCCCGATGCCGCGCCCATCGTGCTGTCGCTGAACGCTTCGGCGCTCTATCTCGGCGTCGCACTGGGGGCCGTGGTCGGCGCCGCGGTGCTGCGCTATGGCGCACCGGCCGACCTCGGCGTGGTCGCGGCGGCATTCCCGATCATTGGTTTGGGCGTGATGCTGGCGGGACACCTGGCCGCACGTCCGGTGGCGATGCCGGCCGAATAAGGCTTGTTAGCAAAGCTTGGCTGCCGGCCGCCGATAATTCAACTCGCGGCCGGCGCTGCGTCAAAATCCAACGCGGCGATTTCGTCCAGCGCCGCTCGCAGGCTTGCCGCCTGCTCTTTTCCAAACATCTCCTCGAAGCGCTGCTGGGCGACTTGCCACAGCTTCAGAGCTTCTTCGAGCTTGGTCCAGCCCTGCGGTGTCAGCCTGACGCGCCTGATGCGGCGGTCGGCAGGGTCGGCGAAGGCCTCGACATAACCGTCCCGGATCAGCGGCTTCAGCGTATGACCGAGGGCCGACAGGTCCATGACGAGGGCTGCGGCAATGGCACCCATGGTCGGTTCATTGCCGACGTGGATTTGATAGAGCAGGCCCTGCTGCGTGGCCTTAATGCCCGAGGGTGCGAGCACATCGTCATAGAACTGGCCGAGTTTCCGCGTCGCGCGGCGCAGCATGGCGTTGTTGCAAAGCACCAGGCCGGGCAGGGTGGTTCGGGACATTGGCGGATTTCCGATGAGGGGACCGGAAGGGACCCTCGATGCGAACCAGAAATAGTCCTTACTCCGCGGATTGACAAGATGGTGGCATATGCCTACGTATGAATAGTGGCATATGCCTTTAATTAGCCTGCCGTTCGAAGCAAGGGTGTTGCCCTGCGGCACCGGCATTGGAATCGAACCAGAAGGAACAAGACAATGAGCGAACAGAACAAAGGCACGGCGGTCGTCACCGGTGCCTCGTCGGGCATCGGCGCGATCTATGCCGACCGGCTCGCCGGCCAAGGTTACGATCTGGTGCTGGTGGCGCGGCGCGCCGACCGGTTGGAGGAATTGGCGGAGAGGCTCCGCTACGCGTATGGCATCAAGGTCAGCGTCATCAGCGCCGACTTGGCCGACGACGCCGATCTGCGACGGGTTGAACAGGCGATATCAACCGACGACAGCGTGACGCTGCTGGTCAACAATGCCGGCCTTGGCGGCGCGCAGGTGGTGGCAACGGCCGACGCCGATGTCGCCGAGCGCATGATCAAGGTCAATGTGGTGGCGCTGACCCGGCTGACGCGCGCGGTGCTGCCAGGACTATTGGCGCGCAACCGCGGCGCCATCGTCAACATCGCCTCGGTGCTGGCCTTCGACACCTCGTTCGGCGGCATCTATAGCGGCACCAAGGCCTATGTCGTCAACTTCACCGAGGCCCTGCAGCGGGAAGTCGCCGACAGCAGTGTAGCCGTACAGGTTGTGCTGCCGGGGGCTACGCGGACCGAGTTCTGGGAAGTCGCTGGAAGCGATATTGCCAATGTGCCCCAAGAGATTGTCATGACTGCGGACGATCTGGTCGATGCCGCGCTTGCCGGCCTGGCCAAGGGTGAAGCGTTCACGGCACCGGGTCTTGCCGACGTTGCCGGGGTGGATGCCTTTCTTGGCGTCCGACAAGGCTTCTTCGGTAGCCTGCTGGCCGGCAAGCCGGCGGCACGCTACGCTGCCTGAAATAACTGGTCTTACGCTGTCCGCCACATCGGAATGATCGAGGCGGCCAGCAGCAAGCCAAGCACGGCGTTGAGGATGCGCCACTGCCGCTCGGTTCGCAGCAACCGGGCGAGCAGCGTGCCCGCCACGCACCACGCCGCCAGCGATAGCGCCGCGGCAAGGCCGAAGACCGTGCCGAGCAGCAAGGCGAGCTGCAGTGGCCCGCTGGCGAGCGCGGCAAAAGATGCCGCCGCTCCCAGCCCCATGGCCCAGCCCTTTGGGTTCATCCATTGCAGGCCGGCGCCGCCCAAAAAGCTGTTCGGCTTTGCCATGGTCACGTCCAGATTGGGCGGGCCGCTGCGGCCGATCTTGAGGGCAAGCCATACCAGATAGAGGGTGCCGGCTATTTTCATTGCCAGTTGCAAAGAAGGGGCGGCGGCCAGCAGACCGGCGAGCCCGGCAGCACCTGCCGCAGCCACCGTGGCCAGGCCGGCCGCACTTCCGGCCATCAGCGGTATAGAGCGGCGAAAGCCGAACTGCGCGCCGGACGCCGTCGACAAGGTCGTGGCCATGCCGGGCGTTGAGGTTGAGACCAGCGCGAACAGCACGAGGGGAAGGACGGTTTCAAGCATGCTGCTTCCTTTGAAGCCTGCACGGTAGGTCTTTTGGCTCATCAGTAAATTCAATGTTTGCGATGGTCGCTATTAAGAAGCATAATAGTCAGATGGCTCGCAATCTCGATACCGCCTTGATCCGAACCTTCGTCACCGTTGCCGATAAGGCCAGCATGACGGCAGCAGCGAATGCGCTGCATTTGACGCAAGGTGCCGTCAGCCAGCAGATCAAGCGTTTGGAAGAGGTTCTCGGCTGCAGGCTGTTCGAGCGCGACCGGCGTGGATTGCGGTTGACCCGATCCGGCGAGCGATTATTCGGCAAGGGCAAGCGCCTGCTTTCCCTCAATGACGAGATCCTGGCGGAGATAGCGGGCGATGCGGTTGCCGGTCAGGTGCGGCTTGGCGTGCCGTATGACCTTGTCGGCACCTTGCTTGCGCCGGTGCTCAAGGCCTATGCCGAGGCGTATCCGCAGGTCGAGATTTCGCTGATCTGTGCTTCGTCGCCGGAGTTGGCTGCGGCCTTGGCGGCCGGCACGATAGAGCTCGCGGTGATCGAGGAGCCGATCGGTCGGTCGGCCGGCGAATGCCTTGTTGTCGACCGGCTGGTTTGGGTCGGCGCCAAAGGCGGCGGGGCTCGCAGCAAGCGCCCCTTGCCGGTTTCGATGGTGGCCGAGACCTGCGCGTTCCGCCCGGTGGTGCTGGAGGCGCTTAACGAGCACGGCCTGGAATGGCGCACCGTATTCGAAAACGGCAGCATCGACGCGACGACAGCGACGGTGCGTTCGGACTTGGCCGTCACCACCTGGTTGGCATCGACCGTGCCTACCGACCTCGATATTTTGGCCAACGATCCGGAACTGCCGTCATTGCCGAATTTTTCGATCAATCTGCATTTGCCGAAGCACGGCCTTGCGCCGGCTGCACTGGCGTTCGCGGGCCACCTCCGCGATGGGTTGGCACGGCGACGGGAGGCGGCTTAGAAAACAGCAAAAAGGACGGCCAGTGTTCAGCCGTCCTTGATCGCCTCGGCAGCCTCTATTTCCAGTTCTTGCGCCGCTCGATCTCGGCTTCGGACGGCTGCTCCGTGGCAAAGGACCCGGTCTTGATCTCGCCGGAGCGTTCATAGCTCGCCATGATGACACCGGTGGTCGATGCCTGCGAGCGGGTCAGCTTGAAGGCGGCAGGTATTGTGCCGCTGCCGAACAGTTTTTTGCCCTTGCCCAGCACCAGCGGGAAAATCAGCAGGCTGATCTCATCGATCAGGTCATTGGCGAGCAAGGTCTGGATCAGCTCGCTCGATCCCTGAATGAGCAGGTCCGGGCCGTCCTCCTGCTTCATCCGGCGCAATGTCGCCACGACGTCGCTGCCGAGCGGCTGGCTGTTTTGCCAGGACAGCGTATCTGGCCTGTGCGTCGCCACATATTTGGTGACGGCGTTGAAGCTGTCGGCGATCGGGTCATTCTTCTGATAAGGCCAGTGGGCGGCGAAGATGTCGTAAGTTTTGCGGCCGAGAAGCAGCGCGAACGGTTTTGAAAACGTCTCGCCCATGGCGGCGCCCATCACATCGTCCCAGTAGTGGAACGTCCAGCCGCCGAACTTGAAGCCGCCGACCGGGTCCTCGTGCGGGCCGCCGGGCGCTTGCATGACGCCGTCGAGGCTGACGAATGTTGCGGCGATGATCTTCCTCATTGGAGCTCCCTTTCCCTGATCCGTGCCGTCATGGCCGGACTTCGAGCCAAGGACGGGCGAACGGACATTTGTCCGACAGCGGCCGGCAAATTTCCAGGGCTGGAAGGGCGGATGACTGCCGACCTTAGTTGCGTCAGTTTGGAGCAGACGCTCAGCCCAGACCGACGACCGTATCGTAGAGCAGCTTGAAGTTGAGCACCAGGATGAGGGCGGCAACCACCCAGGCCAGCACGGCGACGGCGCGGGAAATGGCGAAATTGCCCATTTTGCGCTTGTCCGAGACGAACTGCACCAGCGGGACGACCGCGAAGGGAAGCTGCATCGACAGGATCACCTGGCTGAAGACCAGCAACTGGCCGGTGCCCTTCTCGCCATAGAGGGCGGTGACGACCACCACCGGGATGATGGCGATGCCGCGCGTCAGCAGGCGGCGCGCCCATTGCGGGATGCGCAGCCGCAAGAAGCCTTCCATCACGATCTGGCCGGCCAGCGTCGCCGTCACCGTCGAGTTCAGGCCGGAGGCAAGCAGCGCCACGGCAAACAGAATGGAAGCAATGCCGAGGCCGAGTAGCGGCGACAGCAGCTCGAAGGCCTGGCCGATCTCGGCGACGTCATGATGACCGGTGCCGTGGAACGCCACCGCCGACACGATCAGGATGGAAGCATTGACGAACAGCGCCAGTATCAGCGCGATGGTCGAGTCGGTCGTCGCCCATTTGATGGCGTCGCGCTTGCCGCGATCGGTGCGCTCGTAGGCGCGGGTCTGCACGATCGAGGAGTGCAAATAGAGATTGTGCGGCATCACCGTGGCGCCGATGATGCCGATGGCAATGTAAAGCATCGCCGGATTGGTGACGATCTCGGACGACGGCACGAACATGGCGTGCAGGATGGAGCCGACCGGCGGCGCGGCGGCAAAGATCTGAATGGCGAAGCAGCCGAAGATGATAATCAAAAGCGCTATGATGAAGGCCTCGAGGAAACGGAAGCCCTTGTTCATCAGCAACAACAGCAGGAAGGCATCGAGCGCGGTGATGATGGCGCCGCCGATCAGCGGAATCCCGAACAGCAGTTGCAAGGCGATCGCCGTGCCAATGACCTCGGCCAGGTCGCAGGCGATGATGGCCAGTTCGCAAGCGACCCACAGCATGAAATTGACCGGCCGCGGGTAATAGGCGCGGCACGCCTGCGCAAGGTCACGGCCGGTGGCGATGCCGAGCCGGGCGGCGAGCGCCTGCAGCAGGATCGCCATCAGGTTCGACAACATGATGATGAATAGCAGCGTGTAACCGAACTGGGCACCACCGGCGAGGTCGGTCGCCCAATTGCCCGGATCCATGTAGCCGACCGAAACCATGTAGCCCGGCCCCACGAAGGCGAACAGCCGGCGAAGCCATATCCCCGAGTGCGGCACCGCGATCGTTGCGTTGACTTCGCGAAGGCTGGGCTGCTCGTCGTCTTCCGGGCGGGCAAATCGCCACATGGATCGGGGGGCTGAGGTGGCTTCGGCTTCCGACATGAAATGGCTTTCCACTGGAACGATCGATGTTGTCTCCTTATCTATGCCACGGCTGAACATTATGCAATATGCTATATTTCATTGTTCGTGCTTTTTCGTATGGCCGCTTGACGGTGCGACCGGAACGGCAGTGAACGCCGGTTGCGCCGGCCACCGAATGGAAATAAACGGCCAGAACCAATAGGGTTCCGTGTTATGACTGCAATGCCGATTCAAACTGCCGGGAGGAGCGCGTATTGGCGCTGAAGAAAAGACCGGTTCCTCGCGAAAAGCCGCTGCCTGACGCAGAAATCCACTCGGAAGGGTTCCGGCAGACGCGTGAAGCGCGCCGCAGCGCGCTGGTCGAGGATTATGTCGAGCTCATCGCCGACCTGATCGAGGACGGCAACGAGGCGCGCCAGGTCGACATCGCGGCACGGCTCGGCGTCGCCCAGCCGACGGTGGCGAAAATGCTGACGCGGCTGTGCGCCGACGGGCTGGTCTCCCGGAAACCCTATCGCGGCGTGTTCCTGACCGATGCCGGCCGCAAGGTTGCGGAAGAGAGCCGCATTCGCCACCAGACGGTCGAGGCTTTCCTGCGCTCGCTCGGCGTCAGCGCCGAGACGGCGCGGATCGACGCCGAAGGCATCGAGCACCATGTCAGCGCCGAGACGCTCGAAGCCTTTCGCAAGGCAATAATCGCCGCCCGCTGATTGATCGAAGCGATATGCAGTGCGACTGGCCTGCTCACTCATTCGTATCCTGCACCCAGTTGCGCGGGTGACCATCGACGCGAAACTGAAAGATGAAATAGGGTGGGATGCAAGTGCCCTTGCCGGGCTTTGCTTCCGGCAGATCGTCAAAACCGGCGGTGCAGATATAGTCCTCGCGGCAGGGATGGGCCTTGTCGCAAGCACGCAGGCCAGCGGTCTTGGTGAATTCCCTGGTGCAGAATTTGTGGTCCTTGCCGGAGCCTACGCAGTCGTTGAAGCCGGTCTTGGCGAGGCGGCCGCAGCTTGCCTCGTCGGGCAGCTTTTCGCAGGTCGCCTTGCGCAGCATGCCGCCGGGAAAGCCGCCAGTCTTCTGCTCGGGATTATCGTAACGCTGGCGCGCCGCGCCATAGCCGGCGAGCTTTATCGGCGGTTTTCTGTCCCTGGCCGGGTCGATGGCGCAGGCCTTCGCGGTTGCCGGTGACAGACGGCAATATTGGTCGTTGCCCCATTTCGACATCCTGATCTCGCCGAACTCCACCGGATCGCCGACCGCGGTGCCGGCCTCGCTGACGCAGGTACCAAAGCCCGGATGGATGGCGCTCTCGTGGACCCCGGCGCAACGCAGGCCTTTGTCGCAGGTCCAGTCTACGAAACTTGGGTCGGTGCCGCGATAGCAGGTCGAGCCCCATCCATTGTAGAGATCGGTGCCTTTCAGCGCTTCGGCGTATTTTGCCTCCTGACGGCCGGCAAAGCCGCGGCTGAAATCCGGGTGTCTACCAGCGGCGAACGACTCGACAATGGCGCGGCGGCGCGGCAGGTCGGCAAAAAACACAGCCGAGCCCGGCACGAACACCGCGTTGCGGCGCGGTTCGCTGGCCGGGTCGGCGCCGGTGTAATGGAACCCGGCGATGCCGTGCGTCTGGTGACAGCCGGTGCAGGTCATCTCGTTGAGGCGCAGATTGAAGCCGGCCACCGATTTGACGGTGCGAAGCGTATTGCCCTTGGCGACATAGACCTTGAGCGCTTTGTCGATAGCATCGTCATCGAGCAGCCCAAAAGCCAAATTGTTTTGCGACCGGCTCATACCGCCGGGTGCCACCGAAACCGCGGTGGTCGCGAGGAATTTTTCGTCGATCACCAGGCGGCCACGGTCGAGATCATAGATGTTGCGGTCGGTGAGCAGCCATCTTTCGAAGGTTTGCCTGTCGGCCAGCACCAGCTTGCGGTCGATCTGGTTCTCCATTTTCGCTTCCTGGAAAATGGCTTTGGCCGGGTCCCACTTGAATATCTTCAACAGATACTCAGCGTGGCCGCCGAAATCGCGCCGGCTCGAAGCCGATAGGCGCACGACCTGCATGTTGAGCTCGAGCCGCATGATCTGCGAAGAATTCAACATCGCGCTGGAAAGCGGGCCTTCTTCCGAGCGCAGCCAGGCCGCCAGTTGATCCGGCTCCAGATTCTTCTGCCCGGCGCCAAGCCAGCGCTTCGCCACGTCCGCGCAGGAACCGTTAGCCGAGCGCGGACGGTCCTTCGAGGCGCGAGTCTGTGCCGAAGTCGGTATGGCGTTGAAGACCAGGCTCAGGGTCAGCGGCAGGCGCGACGAGATGCGTTGCCCAGGCTTCTCCTCGACCGAATAGTGGAAGCGGTAGATCAGCCTGATCTCGCCGCATTCGGTGTGGCCGAGATAGCCGCGATCCATGCGATTGACGATGCCGGTCAGGTCCAGCGTCGAACCGTCGTCGTCGATGTATTTCGGATTGAACTTCTGGGTGATGTCTTTCGAGTTTGCCAGAGCGGCTACATAGGAGTCGGGGCTGTTCCTTGGTTCGTCTACGATCTGCTGTTTGACGGCGTTGCGGACCGGGCTCAGCGCGCGCACCGAAAACAGCCCGCGATTGTCGACGTCGCGTGTCAGTCCGAGCGCTGGCCCAAGCAGATGGCTGATCGATAGCCCGCCGCGCTCGAGCGCCTGCAAGGTCTCGGGATCGGTGATTGCGACACTGGAATCGAGAGTGACGGCGCTGGCCGGCGCGGGGCCTAGGCAAGACAATGCCGCAAACAGCAACAGAACCCGCCCGATCATCCGCAAGCGCCCCTCGCTTCCACAGCCACGGTAGATGCTACAGACCTTGCGACGTCTAAGCCAGAGCAGACCCGCGTCAGCAGGCATTGCTTGTTAGCGCGAAAAATACTGTGACTTGGCGTAACCATTGGGATAATTGTTTGCTGGGTTGGAACCGGCCAGGACATCGGCGGGTTGATTGCAAACGTGCATCACGGGGAGTTGCCATGCTCTGGAAGGGCCGTCGTCAGAGTGACAATGTCGAGGACGAGCGCGGCCAGAGCGGCGGGCTTGGCGGCGGGCCGGGGCAGTTTCGCATCCCGATCGGCGGTCGCGCCGGCGGCGGCGGCATGTCGGGCATCATCATCGTAGGATTGATTTTCCTGGCAGGGTGGTATTTCGGCTTCGACCCGAGTCAGATCCTCGATAACAGCGGCTTGCAGCCCGGCGGCGGCGGCCAGATCACCGACAATAGCGGCGAGCAAGGCGGCGGTACCGGTGCGCCGGCCTCCGACGAGATGAAGCAGTTCGTGTCGACCGTGCTGGCCGAGACCGAGGATACCTGGACTGGTATTTTCCAGTCCGAGGGCCTGACCTATCAAGATCCAAAACTGGTCCTGTTCAGCGGCCAGATTCGCTCCGCCTGCGGTTCTGCCTCGTCAGCGGCCGGACCATTCTACTGTCCCAACGATCGCAAGGTCTATCTCGACACCACCTTCTTCCAGCAACTCGATCAGCAGTTCGGTGCCTCGGGCGATTTCGCACAGGCCTATGTTATCGCGCATGAGGTTGGCCATCACGTGCAGAACCTCGTCGGCATCCTGCCCAAATTCAACCAGATGCGGCAGAATATGAGCGAGGCCGACGCCAACCACATGTCGGTGCAGGTCGAGCTGCAGGCCGACTGCTTTGCCGGCATCTGGGCACATTTCACCGGCCAGAAGGGCATTTTGGAACAGGGCGACATGGCGGAGGCATTGAACGCCGCAAAGCAGATCGGCGACGATACGCTTCAGAAGAAGATGCAGGGCTACGTCGTGCCGGAAAGCTTCAACCACGGCACGTCGCAGCAGCGGCAGACCTGGCTGGCTCGAGGCTTCCAGAACGGCAAGCTTTCGGACTGCGACACGTTCAACAACCCGATCTGAGCCCGACGGTTTTCTCGTAATCCGAGAGACTGGATCGCAGTCAGGGGATGTCAGGATGAAAACACCCTGCCCGTTCCCTCATTGTTCCCAGCGATGTGCTCGCCTATAAGGTGTGTTCCCGTTCGCTCGGGCGGCCCGAGGAGATACCATCATGATAGACCCCAAAACCGCCAGGCGGGGCCTTGCGCTTGTTTTCACCACCCTGCTGCTCGACATCATCGGCTTCGGCATCATCATGCCGGTGCTGCCGGCCTATCTCAGAGAATTGACCGGCGTCGGCATCAGTGAGGCGGCTATCGAGGGCGGCTGGCTGTTCTTCGCCTATGCGGCGATGCAGTTCATTTTCGCACCAGTGATGGGCGGGTTGAGCGACCGGTTCGGACGACGGCCGATTCTGCTCGCCTCCGTGCTGACGTTTTCCATCGACAATCTGATCTGTGCCATCGCCTGGTCCTATCCCATGCTGTTCATCGGGCGTGTGCTGGCCGGCATTTCCGGCGCCAGCTATTCCACGACATCGGCATTCATCGCCGATATCTCGACCGACGAGAACCGTGCGAAGAATTTCGGCCTGCTTGGCATCGCTTTCGGCGTCGGCTTCGTCATCGGGCCGGTCCTGGGCGGGTTGCTCGGCACGTTCGGGCCGCGCGTGCCATTCTATTCCGCTGCCGGGCTTGCCTTCGTAAACTTTTTGATCGCGCTGTTTCTGTTGCCGGAAACGCTCGATAGCAAGCATCGTCGCCGCTTCGAGTGGAAACGCGCGAACCCGGTCGGCACGCTCGTCCAGATGCGCAACTACGAAGGCATCGGCTGGATCGGGCTTGTCTTCTTTCTGATGACGCTGGGGCACATGATGTATCCTGCGGTCTGGTCGTTCGTCTCCAGTTATCGCTATGGCTGGAGCGAACAACAGATCGGCTTCTCGCTCGGTGCCTTCGGCCTGTGCGGGGCTATCGTCATGGCGACGGTCCTGCCGCGCGTGATCCCCAAGCTCGGTGAGTGGAAGACGGCGGTAATCGGTCTGGCATTTACGGCACTCAGCGCCTTCGGCTACGCATTCGCGTCGCAAGGCTGGATGATCTATGCAGTGATCGTCGTCGGCTGCCTCGAGGCGTTGGCCGATCCGCCGCTCAGGAGCCTTGCCGCCGCCAAGGTGCCGCCTTCGGCACAAGGCGAACTCCAGGGCGCGATGACGTCGATCTTCTCGATCACCTCGATCATCACGCCGCTGCTTTATACGGCGATCTTTTCCTGGTTCACGGGGCCGAACGCGCCCGTGACCTTCGGCGGCGCACCCTACCTGCTCGGCGCGATTTTCCTGACGCTGGCGCTCATCGTCTTCGTCACGAAAGTAGCCAAGCCGGCGGCGCTCAGAAACGTCACGTCCGGCGTTGCTGAAGACGGAGCACAGATATGAGCCATGACGGCCGCATCGCCCTGACCAAGGACGGGCTGTGGAGACAGATCCGGCCAACGAAATGCCCATCACACTGGTTCTTCGGGAGCCTTCTTCTCTTTGCGCGACTTAAACAGACCGGTTGACCGGTTTTAATGGCTTCATTGAAAAAAGGCGATAGGAATGAGGGCAACAACGCAACTCCGGTAATCGCGCGGTCCGGCCTCGAGGCATTCGCGCCGCATTTTGTAACTCTGACCATTCGAACTCCCGCCCTAGTTTACGTCAGAAGCAACAAACGCGGGACCTGGATCGAAGACGAGAGGAGAGCAACATGTTGAACCGGATACTTCATCGCGCGGCGCTCATGGCTGTGGCTGTCTGCGCGGTGCTCGTTGTAGTGGCGGCTCATGCGGCGCCTGCTGGACGGGCAGGTCAGGTGCCGCCCGGGTTCACCTCGGCCAAAGCCGCGGTGAACGGCAGCAGCATGCACTACCTGCGTGGCGGGCACGGACCAGCCCTTATCCTGGTGCAGGGATTTCCGGAAGATTGGAACGAATACCAGGCCGTCATGCCGAGACTGGCGCAACGCTTCACCGTCGTTGCCGTCGACCTGCCCGGCATAGGCCGCTCGGAGCCTGCCAGGGGCGGCTATGAAGCCGCCAATCTTGCGGCGCAGATCCATGGGCTTGCCGACGCTCTGCATCTGGAAAAACCCTATGTGGTGGGTCACGACCTTGGCGGCATCGTCACCTATGCCTATCTCAGGCGCTTTCCCGACACGCTGCGCGGTGCGATGATCCTCGATGTTCCGATGCCCGGCATCGACGGCTGGGACAAGGCGATATCAGGCACGTGGCATATCGGTTTCATCCAGGCGCCCGGCGGCCTCGCCGAAAAGGTGGTTCCCGGTCGGCAGGCCGCCGTGCTTGGCTGGTTCCTCGACTTCGGCAAATTCACCAGGCAGGAACGCAAATACTATTTTCGCATCTATCGAGCGCCTCAACTGCATGCCGCGTTCGAGATCTACCGCGCCTTCCCCAGCGATGCCGAATGGAACGCCGCCCAGACGGCGCCGAGTACCGTTCCGCTCGTCATCGCCTTCGGCCAGAAGTCCCCCTTTGTTGCGCTGCTGCCGACCTTCCTCGCCGGCTACCGCGCCAAGGGCATGAGCCATGTCGAGCGCGCCGAGATCCCCGATGCGAGCCACTATGTGCTGGCCGACAATCCTGATGCGGTTGCCGAGCTGATTGAGAAGCGGGCGGGCGCCGGCGCGCCATGACCGGGATCAGCTAAAACCAAGGGAGAAGAAGCCGCAAACCAGTGTAGCATCACCTAGTGCTCAATCCATTCGGTTGGAATGTCGAGCGCCTTGACCAGCATTGCACCTGTCTGCGCCGATGGTTTGCGGCGATTGGACCCCAGGTCCGACAGAAAACCCTGGCTGACGCCGATCATGGCCGCCAAATCGGCTTGCGTCAGCCGCCGCCAGTTGCGCAGCGCCTTGAGCCGGCTGGAGCCCCGCAAGATGTCCATGGTCACGTCCGCGGGCAGTGCCCTTTCCGCTCGGAGATCGGCCTTACGCTCGTCGTAGATCGCCGCATCGGCAGCGTCTTCCAGAGCTTCTTCGGCGGCACGCAAAAGGATCTCGTAGTCCCCTTGGGATAGCGACCAGCTCCTCACCGGTTGGGGTCTTGATGATTTGCGGGGCGTTCATGGTGTTCTGTCCTACTATGGCCGACGGTAGGTTGTCGTTTCGCGTGTGCCGACATGGACCGCAAGGATCGTGGCGCGGTCTTCGTCAAACATGACTCGGTAGCGACCGATCCGAAGTCTGTAACCTTCCCTGCCGACGAGGCGCTTGGTATCTCCGCGACCGCCGACTGCGTAAGAAATCGGACCTTCCGAGACCTGCTCGCGGACGTCCGGCGGCAAGTTGTCCAGATCACGCGCCGCCGAAATATTATAGCTGATGCATCCGCTTGGTCAGCGCTCGGCCAGTGCCGGCTCGCCACGCTTTTCGCGGATCAGGTTGACGAAGCGGCGGAACAGATAGTGCGAATCCTGCGGGCCGGGCGAGGCTTCGGGATGATGCTGGACCGAGAAGACCGGCTTGCCGGTGAGCGCGATGCCGCAATTCGAACCGTCGAATAGCGAGACATGGGTTTCCTCGACGCCGCTCGGCAATGAGTCAGCGTCGACGGCAAAGCCGTGGTTCATCGAGACGATCTCGACCTTGCCGGTGGTGTGGTCCTTGACCGGATGATTAGCGCCGTGGTGGCCCTGATGCATTTTTGCGGTCTTGCCGCCCAGCGCCAGCGCCAGCATCTGGTGGCCGAGGCAGATGCCGAACAGCGGGATATCGGTCTTCAACAGATCCTGGATGACCGGAACGGCGTAGTCGCCGGTGGCTTCCGGATCGCCGGGGCCGTTGGATAGAAAGATGCCATCGGGCCGCATCGCCAGGATCTCCTCGGCTCCGGTCTTGGCCGGCACCACGGTAACCCTGGCGCCGAGGCCGGCAAGCAGGCGCAATATGTTGCGCTTGACGCCATAATCGATGGCAACGACGTGCATCGACGGGTCGGCCTGTTCGCCAAAGCCCTCGTTCCAGGCCCAGGGTGTCTCGCGCCAGACCGAGGATTGGCCGGAGGTGACCCCCTTGGCCAGATCAAGCCCGATAAGCCCCGACCATGCGGCGGCGCGGCGCTTGAGGTCATCGATGTCGAAGATACCGTCTGAGGCGTGCGCGATAACGGCATTGGGCATGCCCTTTTCGCGGATCAGCGCGGTCAGCGCGCGCGTGTCGATGCCCGAAAGTGCAACGATGCCGCGCTTCTTCAGCCACTGGTCGAGACCGGTTCCGGCGCGGTAATTCGACGGGTTGGTGACATCGGCCTTGAACACGGCGCCGACGGCGCCGGCGCGGGCCAGCGGATTGAGATCCTCGATGTCTTCGTTATTGGTGCCGATATTGCCGATATGCGGAAAGGTGAAAGTGACGATCTGGCCGGCATAGGAGGGGTCGGTGAGGATCTCCTGATAGCCGGTCAGCGCGGTGTTGAAGCAGACCTCGGCAACGGCGGAGCCGGAAGCGCCCAGACCACGGCCCTCGATGACGGTGCCGTCGGCCAGCACCAGCAGAGCGGTCGGCTTCTCGGTGGCCCAAGGGGGGGTCGATGCGGCGGTCATCGTTGCCATGGCGGCACTCCTAAAGGCTGCGCTCCTCAATCGGCGCAACAAAAAGCGCGAAGCGGCAATCTCACAGCCTCGGCGCGCTGCATGTCGTTGCCCCAAAACCGCTACGCACTTTTGGGCGACGTGCACTAGAATTCAATTCATGCAAGGCACAGTACATAGGGGAAGGCGCCAAGGCGGTCAATGATGCCGCGCCGTACGTGCCTGGATTTATTTCGTCGAACAATATCAGGGATTTGCCGGACAGACTTGAATTTGCCTTGGGCTTTCGGCACGGCTATTGTCCGCCGCATTCGAAGGAGAAAGCACCATGCGAGGCAAAATCGCCGAATCCCTGAAGAGCGCGATGAAGGCACAGGACAAGCGCCGGCTGCCGACATTGCGGCTGATCCAGGCGGCCATTCATGATCGCGACATCGCCAATCGCGGCGCCGGCAAGGAGCCGGCCAGCGACGACGAGATCCTGCAGATCCTGGCCAAGATGGTGAAGCAGCGCGAGGAATCGGCCAAGGCGTTCGATGACGGCAAGCGGCCGGAACTTGCCGCGCAGGAGCGCGACGAGATGGCGATCATCCGCGACTTCCTGCCGACGCAACTGGGCCAGGCCGAGACGGAAAGCGCCGTCCGTTCCGCTATCGCCGAGACAGGTGCCAGCGGCGTCAAGGAGATGGGCAAGGTGATGGCGGCGCTCAAGGAGAAATATGCTGGCCAGATGGATTTCTCCAAGGCGAGCGGCATCGTCAAGAGCCTGCTTCAGTAGGGATTTTTCCCGCCTTAGCGGTGCTCATGAGACTCGAAGAGACCATCGCGAGGAGCCAGGCTAGGAGCGGGCGGAGCGGACGGCAGTTCGCACCGACATGTTCATCGCCACGGCCGCGCGAATGAACCTGTATGTTCGACGTCTGGCGTCTCACGACGGCATCGATGCGGCGAGCTTTTTGCTTGTTAGGCCTCGTGCCGATGCCGGGCGGCAACCTCTCAAGTCGAGGAGGAACCTTCCTCCCTCCGGACACGTTTGCGAGAAGATCATGCGAAAATGGAGCTTCGATTTGGCGGCGCGTTTGTTGAATATTGTCGGTGCGGCCACGAGTGCCGGCGCCTATTCGCCGGGTCAGGAACAGGCCCCCGCGGCCTTTCGGCGAAATGGGCTCGCAGAAGCGATCACGAACCGAGGCAGATCCATCAGGGATCGTGGCGATGTTGCATCGTTCCGATGGCGACCGGACCCTTCGCGGTCGCAGGCTATGAACCTGGAAGCAGTGCGCGACGCCTGTGAGTTGGTCGCAAGCCACGTAGCGACGGCGATCGCAGCGCAGGAAGACGTGCTTGTTTTAGGTGGCGATTGTACTGTGGAACTGGGGACGGTCGCCGGGGCGAATGCGGCCGGCGCGCGGATCGGACTCGTTTACATTGACTTCGACGCCGATCTCAACACACCTGACACGAGCGACGGCGCCTTGGACTGGACCGGCGTCGCCCATCTGCTCAATATCCATGGATGCGAGCCTTCGCTCGCGAGGCTCGGCCCGACCCGCCCGATGCTCGTGCCTCAGCAACTCCTCTATTTCGGCATCGAGAACATCACCCCGCCCGAAGCGGCCGTGATCGGAAATCACGCGATCAAGATCATATCGCGTGAGGAAGCTTTGAGTGACATCGAGGCGGCGTCGGCGCGCGCGGCCGAATGGGCGGCGCGCTTTGACTGCGTGCTTATCCACTTCGATGTCGATGTGCTCTCCTTTATCGATTTTCCGATTGCGGAGAATGTGCGCCGTTGCGACGGTCTCAAACTGGAGCAAGTCGCCTTTGTGCTAAAGCAACTGACAGCCCTGCCGCAATGGCGCGGCCTGACCATCACAGAAGTTAATCCGGCCCATGCGCCAGACGAGTCCGCAGCATTCGCACGCTTGAATGAGATGCTTGCAGACGCCCTTGGATAGTTCGAGATCCATCTCACGGTCGTTCGCGGGCAATTGGCCGGCTTGCCTCATCCAAGCGGAGCCAGCCTTATGCGCCCGGTCGCAATCATTGCGCGACATGGGCGCAATGCGGAAAACTTGGGAATTACGGTCGATGGCGGGGCAGTTTTGTCGTAGTCGCTACAGCCGCAAGCCCGCCTTTGAGGGCCGACAGCCAAAAGCTCGCGCTCATGATCGAACTCGTCAAACCGGCGTTTGAACACCTGCCGTCCTACAAGGCGGCCCTCGAGCGCGGCTGGTCGCCGGACAATGTGCGGCTGCTCGACGCGACGCGCGAGCAGCTTGCGGCTATCGAAAAGGATCCAGCGACTTTCCTTGCCGATCTCGACGATCCTGATGGCAAGGGACCGCCGATCGTCTTGCCGGACGGTTCGACGGTGCCGCGGCTGCCTGGATTTCGGCGCTGGATCTGGGACGGGGAAGTCTCAGGCTCGATCGGCTTGCGCTGGCAGCCCGGAACCGCGGCGCTGCCATCGCACGTGCTCGGCCACATCGGCTATGCGGTGGTGCCGTGGAAACGGGGATGCGGCTATGCGACGGAGGCGCTGCGGCTCATGCTGGAGGAGGCGAGGGCGGTTGGCCTGCCCTTCGTCGAAATCACCTGCAAGCCTCACAATGTGCCCTCGCAGAAGGTCGTTCTGGCCAATGGCGGCGGGCTCGTCGGGCGTTTCTTCGAGGATGCTTCCTATGGCGGCGCGGAAAGCCTGCGTTACCGGATCGATCTGTAGCCCTATTCGGCGGCAGCCGGCAGCGGCGGCGCCGCCCGGCTCCGCCATTCCCAGACATGCGAGGCAAGCGCAACCGCGACCGCGACCAGCATGGCGATCGCGCCAACCACCGGCAAGCTGCGATAGCCATAGCCGGCATTGAGCATCGCCGCGCCGAGCGATGCGGCGAGCGCGATGCCGACATTGAAGCCTGACGGAATGAGCGACGAGGCGAGATTGGAGGCGTCCGCGGTCCAGGTCAGGATGCGGGTCTGGATCGGCGTGCCGATGGCGAAGTTGAGGCCGCCCCAGACGAAGATCGCCATCACCATCGGCAGTGGGTAAGGACTGACGGCGTAGATCGAGGCGAGCATCGCCGCCTGCAGGAATAGCATTGCGATGAGCGACGGCATCAGCTTCCAGTCGGCGAGGCGCCCGCCGACGAAGACGCCGATTGTAGCGCCGACACCGTTGAGCAGGAGCACCCAAGGTATCCATTTCTCGTCGAGGCCGGTGACCTCAAGCAGCGTCGGCGTGATGTAGGTGAACAGGCCGAACTGGCCGATCATCAGCATCAGCATCATGATGAGCGAGGTCCAGACCTGCTGGCGTGCGAGCACGCGTACCTCGCTGCCAAGGCTGACGGACGGGCTCGACGATCCTGTCTTGCGCGGCAGCAGGGCGCCGATGGCGGCGAAGGCCACCACGCCGAGAGCGCACATCACCCAGAATGTCGCACGCCATCCCCAGATGTTGCCGATTGCCGTGCCGGCCGGAACGCCGATGACATTCGATACGGTGAGGCCGGACAGGATCAGCGCCACCGCCATGCCGCGCTGGTCTTCGCGCACGAGGCCGACGGCCACCACCATGGCAACGCCGAAATAGGCGCCGTGTGCCACGGCCACCGCAATCCGCAACAGCAGCATCGAGGCGAAGTCGGGCGCCAGCGCGCAGGCCGCCTGGCCGATGGTAAAGGCTGCAGTCAGTCCAAGCAGCAGGGCCTTGCGGGAGAACCTTTTGGTGGCGAGCGCCAGCAGCGGGCCGCCGACTGCAATGCCGCCGGCATAGCCGGAAACGAGATAGCCGGCGGTCGGGATCGCGACGCCAAGGCCATCCGCCACCTGCGGCAGCACGCCGGCGATGACGAATTCGGTGGTGCCGAAGGCGAAGGCGGCAATGAACAGGGCAATGAGGGGAAGCATGGCGGGAAGGCGATCCTCGGATAAGGTGACCTCAAACCACGGATAAGGGCACCGGGCAATTCAGAAATTGGCGACGCCGCTTTAGATTTTCTTTGTCACCGGTCAGGTGCCGGCCGCGGCGGCAAGAGCTACGCGGCCGCCTTCCTTCCGTAAGGAATTTTCAGCCACGCCCGCTCATGAAGGTAGTAGAGCAGCGACTTGGTGACGACCTCGGTCAGGCCGATGGCCGCAGCGAGCTTGATGCTTCCCGTCACGACGAGCGAAATGATCATCGTGTCGATGGTACCGGTGACACGCCAGGAAAGCGCCTTGGCGAAGCTGCGAGAATGGGTGTCCATCTACTTTCCTTCCGGTAGATCTGGCGATCTTTAGCCGACAGACAGGAGGTGGCGCAAAGGTAATTTTGCGCATTGGCTCACAGCATAGGCGAGCTTCTGAAGCTACCGGCCTGTGGACGCAATCTATCCGGCCTTCAGCCGCGAACCGGTTAGCAGGCCGCGTTCCTCAAGCACGGGATAGGCCATCGAGGCGAGCAGCGAGTTGATCTGCTTGAGGTCGCGAATGGTGTCGAGATGGATGGAGCTGGTCTCGACGCTCTTGGCGGTGCCGTCGCGCAGCCGCACGAAATGGCTCTGGCTGGTTTCCTTCTCGCGGTCGCGCAGCCGGTCCTTTTCCAGCACCAACTGGCGAGCGGTCTCCGGATCGCGGGACACCAGGACGTTGAAGGCCAGCCTGGCATTGGCAAGCACCAAGGCGTGGAAGGCGCAAAGCTCGCGCCAGCCTTCCGGCGTGAACTCCAGTCCGCGCTCGAATTTCTTCTTCACATGGACCAGCATGTTGCGCACGATGATGTCGCCGACCTGCTCCAGCTTGACGCAGGCGCCGATCAACTCCTGGCAACGCAGGGCCTCGTCCTCGCTCAGCGGGTTCTTGGTGACCTTGGCGAGATAGAGCTTGATCGCCGCGTGCTTCCTGTCGACACGGTCGTCGAGCGCGGCCAGCGCACTGATCTTGTCGGCGTCGGCGCTCTCATAGAGTTCGATGATCCGTTTCAGCATGATCTCGACCGTCTCGCAGACCCGCACTACCTCGCGGGTGGCATTGGCGAGTGCTTGGCTCGGCACGTCGAGCGCACTTTCGTTGAGCGCCGAAAGCTCGATGACGTCGAGCGCGTTGGCGGGCTGGGGCCTGGTGCCCAGCGCCACGATCTTTTCCGAGGCACGATAGACCAGGCGCGCCAGCGGCAGGCCGGCGATCAGGATCAGGATGTTGAAGACGATGTGGGCATTGACGATCTGCTCGGGCACGGTGCTGCCCAAGAAGGCGACTGGCGGCTTGAACGTCAGGAACAGGATCAGCATGATCAGAGAGCCCATGCCGCGCATCAGGAGATTGCCGATCGGCACGATGCGAACGCCGGGTTCTGCGTTGCGGGTTAGAAGCGGCGCGATGATCGAAGAGCCGAGATTGACGCCGAGCACCAGCACGATGCCGAGTTCGGGCGGGATGAAACCGCGGCCGGCGAGCGTCACCATAAGCAGCACCGCGGCGATCGAGGAATGGAACAGCCAGGTGACCAACGCCGCCAGAAGGTAGGCGGTGACCGGATCGCCGGAGAAGTAATCGACGATGAGCGGCATCAGCGTGCTCTGGCGCAGCGGCTCCGACGCCTGGCCGATCATCTCCAGCGACAGAAGCAGCAGGCCGATGCCGACCAGGATGCGGCCGAACTGGCGCCAGTCGCGCCGCTCGGTGGCCATGAACATGACGGTGCCGGCGACCAGGCAGACCGGTACCAGCAGCGACAGATCGAAGGTAAGCAGCTTGACCACCAGCGCCGAGCCGATCTCGGCACCGCGCACCGCAAGCTGGCCCGACATGCCGCTGACAATGCCGGAGCCGGCGAATGAGCCGACCAGCAAGGTAACGGCGGTCGAGCTTTGCAGCGCGACCGCCAGGCCGCAGCCGGCCAGAACCGCCATGAAGGGATTGCGCATGGTGGCGCGCAGTTTGTGGCGCAGCACATCGCCATAGGCGCGCTCGACGCCGGTCTTCACCAAACGGGTGGCAAACAGCATCAGTGCGACCGCACCGGCAAGGTGCAGCAAAACGACCGAGCCGCTCATGCCCGACCCCGCAACCCGACCGGTATCAGCGACGCGGGCGCCGTGACGTCACGAGGGCAAAAGTGGGCGCGAATCGTGGACATTGCAGAGGTTGATATTACTCCGATTTATTTTAGCCGAATAATAAATTTTGCCCGGTTCGGACGAGTGTTGCCCCGCGACGGGGCGTGTCGGAAATGGATGGCCGGCAAAATGGTTGCATTGCCCGCGGAGTTACGGAGGGTCATGCGTCCGTGCTCGGACAGCCGCTTTAAAGGTAGTGCTGAATTAGGCGTGCTAAATGTAGGAAATCATTACGAAAACGTAATCTCTGCGTTCAGTTTCGGTTCATCCTTCCGGCTCTATTCCAGAGGCATCGACAACCAAGGAGTACCCGCTATGAAACGCATCGTTCTTTCCGCCATTGCCTTCTCGATGCTGGCTGCAACGGCCTTGCAGGGCCAGGCTGCACCATTGAACCCACCAAACGCACCGCAATCGAGTTATAGCCAGGTCGACTGGCAAAAGCCCGGCAGGCATGTCGACGTGAACAAGCATGTCGAGGTGAACAAGCGCGTCGTAGTGACGAAAAAGATCGTGGTGAAGCGCAGCCATTGGCGCAACGGCCAGAGATATTCCAGCTGGAAGCGTCACCAGCCGATCCGCGACTATCGCCACTACGGCTTGCGCCGTCCCGGTCCCGGCCAGGAGTGGATCCGGGTCGGCAACGACTATCTGCTGGTCAGCAACCTCTCGGGCCTGATCTTCGGCGCTATCGCCGCGCAGTAGGTGCGGAACGGCTGACCGGCGCTGCGCCGGATTAGATCGAGAAGGCGGCCCGCAGGCCGCCTTCTCTTTTTGGCCTGTGAAAACCGGGTATGGTTCCGCATTAGGAGTCGTCGGGCTTGGCCCGTGTGATTATATGGAGGCCAAACGAGCTGTCCCTCATGCGCTTTCCGCCTGCTTTCCTCGACGAGATCCGCGACCGCGTGCCGATTTCTTCGGTGATCGGCCAGCGCGTCGCGTGGGACAGGAAAAAGACAAACGCGCCGCGCGGTGATTATTGGGCGTGCTGTCCGTTCCATGGCGAGAAGAGCCCGTCCTTCCATTGCGAGGACAAGAAGGGCCGCTATCACTGTTTCGGCTGCTCGGTTTCGGGCGACCATTTCAAGTTCTTGACCGAACTCGACGGGATGAGCTTTCCCGAGGCCGTCGAGAAGATCGCCGACATGGCCGGCGTGCCGATGCCGGTTCGCGACGCCGATGAGGAACGGCGCGAAAAGGAACGCGCCAGCCTGACCGATGTCATGGAGATGGCGACGGTGTTCTTCCAGGAACGGCTGCAGGGACCGGAAGGCGCAAAGGCCCGCGCCTATCTGCGCGACCGGGGACTGACACCGGCGACGCAGCAGTCCTTCCGCCTCGGCTATGCGCCCGACAGCCGCAACGCGCTGAAGGAGCATCTTGCCGCCAAGGGCGTCCCCAAGGCCGACATCGAGGCGTGCGGGCTGGTGCGCCATGGCGACGACGTCCCGGTTTCCTACGATTGGTTCCGCGACCGCATTATGTTCCCGATCCCGGATTCCAGGGGCAAGATCATCGCCTTCGGCGGGCGGGCGCTAGCGCCGGATGCGCTGGCCAAATATATGAACTCGCCCGATACGGAGCTCTTCCACAAGGGCAACGTGCTCTACAATTTCGCTCGTGCACGCCAAGTGCTGGGAAAGGGGGCGCTGGCCAAGGGCGGCACGGTCATTGCCGTCGAAGGCTACATGGATGTGATCGCGCTGGCGCAGGCCGGCTTCGAAAACGTGGTGGCGCCGCTCGGCACCGCATTGACTGAAAACCAGCTCGAACTTCTATGGCGCATGGCCGGCGAGCCGGTGCTGTGCTTCGACGGCGACCACGCCGGGTTGAAGGCAGCATGGCGCGCCGCCGACATGGCGCTGCCGGCGGTCCAGGCGGGCCGCTCGGTTCGCTTCGCCCTGCTGCCGGAGGGCAAGGATCCCGACGATCTGGTCAAGGGTGACGGACCGGATGCGTTCCGCGCCGTGCTTTCCGAGGCGCGGCCGCTGGCCGACCTCTTGTGGATGCGCGAGACGGCCGGCGGCATCTTCGACACGCCGGAACGGCGAGCCGAGCTCGAAAAGACGCTGCGCGAACTGACCAGCCGTATCCGCGACGAGAGCCTTCGCTATCACTACCAACAGGAAATGCGCGAGCGGGTGCAGAGCTTCTTCGGTGCCCAGCGCGGACGCCCGGGGCGTCAGGACGGACGGCCCGGCGAACGTTTCCAGGGCAAGGGTTCAGCACCCGGCGGACAGTTTGCGCGCGGCGGCAATGCCGGTGGGCGCACCGCGATCACCGAAAGCCTCGGTCGCTCGGCGTTGGTCAAGCGCGGCGGCGAGGGCATGTCGGTACGCGAGGCGACGATCATTGCCGCCCTCGTCAACCATCCCGTGCTGATCGACGAGAATTTCGCCCATGTCGAGTTCCTCGATCTCGCCAACTCCGATCTGAAGCGGCTGCATGCGGCGATCCTCGACGCCATGGCGCATGATATGGCCAATGACCGCGACGCGGTGATCGCGACGATCGAGCGGGCCGGCTGCGGCGAGATCTGGCAGCGTGCGGTGGCGCTGATCAAACGTGCGCGGCAATGGCCGGCGCTGGAAACGGCGGCACTCGACGATGCCCGCGATGCGTTCAGCCAGGCCCTCCACTTGCAGCGCAGCGCGCGCACCTTACATAAGGAGCTGAAGCAGGCGGAAGCAGCGCTCGCCAGCGACCCCACGGACGAAAACTACCGGCACCTGGTCGAAATCCAGGCGCAATTTCGTGATGTGCAGGCAACGGAAGCGCTGATCGAAGGGTTTGGCGTATCGTCGGGCAGGGCTGGGCGCGTTTAGATCGAAGCCTCCAGAAGACTGAATGTAAGGACGTGCTTGCGCGTCGAATCAAGCGTGCGGCGCTCTAAGTCGGGTAATTGATTCGCTTTTTTCATGCGAATCATGCGAGAGGCGCTTGACCTTCCGGCAGAATGGCGGAATCAGGTCGATTCGAAACGTTAACCCGCCCCGGCATCGACGGGAATGCAGCGATGTAAGGTACTGATCACTGGACAGGCAGTCAGCTTGCCACAGATATCAGGGTTAATCTGGACTTAACGAGAGATGCAGTTACTGGCCCGGTAAAGCGCGTTCTGGAAAGAGCGCATCCAATTTGACCGGACCGGCAGCTTACGCGGCTTTGATACTCAGCCGCTTGGAGAAAATAAAGACTATGGCGACAAAAGAAAAGGAAGAAGTCGAGACCGAACGCGAGGCCGCGACCGATGGCCCTCTGCTCGACCTTTCCGACGATGCTGTCAAGAAGATGATCAAGGCCGCCAAGAAGCGCGGCTATGTCACCATGGACGAGCTGAATTCGGTGCTGCCCTCGGAGGAAGTGACCTCCGAGCAGATCGAGGACACGATGGCCATGCTTTCCGACATGGGCATCAACGTGGTCGAGGACGACGAGCAGGGCGAGGAGCCCGAAGCCGCCGATACCGCCGCTGACGCCGAGGAGGATGCCAACGAGCTGGCCGAGCAGACCGGCACCGCCGTCGCCGCCACCACGACCAAAAAAGAGCCGACCGACCGCACCGACGATCCGGTTCGCATGTATCTGCGCGAGATGGGCTCGGTGGAGCTTCTGTCGCGCGAGGGCGAAATCGCGATCGCCAAGCGCATCGAGGCCGGCCGCGAGACGATGATCGCGGGCCTCTGCGAAAGTCCGCTGACCTTCCAGGCCATCATCATCTGGCGCGACGAGCTCAACGAATCGAAGATCCTGCTGCGCGAGATCATCGACCTCGAGGCGACCTATGCCGGGCCGGAGGCCAAGCAGGCGCCGGTGGTCGAGCGTATCGAGGAAGCCAAGACCGAGGAAAAGCCGCGCCGTTCGCGCGAGGACGAGGACGACATCACCAATGTCGGCGGCGACACCCGTGGCCTGGTGGACGACGACGAGGAGGACGATGACGAGGCGAGCCTGTCGCTGGCGGCGATGGAAGCGGAACTGCGCCCGCAGGTGATGGAGACGCTCGACGTCATTGCCGACACCTATAAGAAGCTGCGCAAGCTGCAGGACCAGCAGGTCGAGAACCGGCTGGCCGCCGCCGGCACGCTGTCGCCAAGCCAGGACCGTCGGCTCAAGGAGCTGAAGGACCAGCTGATCAAGGCGGTGAAGTCGCTGTCCTTGAACACGGCGCGCATCGAGGCGCTGGTCGAGCAGCTCTACGACATCAACAAGCGCCTGGTGCAGAACGAGGGCAAGCTGTTGCGGCTGGCCGAAAGCTATGGCGTGCGCCGCGAGGAGTTCCTCAAGGAATATCAGGGCTCGGAGCTCGATCCGAACTGGACGCGTTCGATCGGCAATCTGACCTCGCGCGGCTGGAAGGAGTTCACCAAGAACGAGAAGGACGCCATCCGCGACCTGCGCGCCGAGATCCAGAACCTCGCCACCGAGACGGCGATTTCGATCCAGGAATTCCGCAAGATCGTCAACCAGGTGCAGAAGGGCGAGCGCGAAGCCGCGATCGCCAAGAAGGAAATGGTCGAGGCCAATCTGCGTCTCGTCATCTCCATCGCCAAGAAATACACCAATCGCGGCCTGCAGTTCCTCGACCTGATCCAGGAAGGCAATATCGGCCTGATGAAGGCGGTCGACAAATTCGAATACCGCCGCGGCTACAAGTTCTCGACCTACGCGACATGGTGGATCCGGCAGGCGATCACCCGTTCGATCGCCGACCAGGCGCGCACCATCCGCATTCCGGTGCACATGATCGAAACGATCAACAAGATCGTACGCACCTCGCGTCAGATGCTGCATGAGATCGGCCGTGAGCCGACGCCGGAAGAACTGGCGGAAAAGCTCGCAATGCCGCTGGAAAAAGTGCGCAAGGTGCTGAAGATCGCCAAGGAGCCGATCTCGCTCGAAACGCCGGTCGGCGACGAGGAGGATTCGCATCTCGGCGATTTCATCGAGGACAAGATGGCGATCCTGCCGATCGACGCGGCGATCCAGGCCAATTTGCGCGAGACGACGACGCGCGTGCTGGCCTCGCTGACGCCGCGCGAAGAGCGCGTGCTCAGAATGCGCTTCGGCATCGGCATGAACACCGACCACACGCTTGAGGAGGTCGGCCAGCAGTTCTCGGTCACCCGCGAGCGCATCCGCCAGATCGAAGCCAAGGCGCTGCGCAAGCTCAAGCACCCGAGCCGGTCGCGCAAGCTCAGAAGCTTCCTCGACAGCTGAGTCTGGGTGACGGATAAGCAGTTTAAAGGGCGCCGGTGGCGTCCTTTTCCGTTTGGGCACAGGCGATCACGATTGGACGCGCCGCTCTTGCGGGTCGTGCCCTACGAGAGGATAATTCCGCGACGGATGCATTTTCTGGGCGACAAACCCGGATGCCCGCCCCGGCTGTGACGCCGTGCTCCGTGGCCCCGGAGGGAGGTGTGCCATGACAACTTACATCGTGCTGATCAACTGGACGGAGCAAGGCGCCAAAAACGTGCGCGAGTCGCCGAAGCGGCTCGATGCCGCCAAGAAGCTGTTGGGAGACATGGGCGGGTCCTTCAAGGCATTTTATCTCACCATGGGGGATTGCGACATGGTGGCGGTGGTCGAAGCCCCCGACGATGCCGTACTAGCTCGTTTCTCGCTGATGCTGGCGGCGGGCGGAAACGTCAGGACGCGGACACTCAAGGCTTTCCCGGAGGATGCCTATCGCGAGATCATTACCTCGCTCGGCTGAGTGCCGTGCCTGAAGCGCGTCGCGCTTGAACGGCCTCTTGCGACGCGCTTTACGCTCTTCTTTTTAAACAGGTCGGTATGGCAAACCGCCGCGCACCCTCGGGCCAGGCCCGAGGACATGTTTTTGGGGCGACGTGCATTAGCCGAAGCCGGGACATTCCGCGGTGTCGCGTCACGTTGCGGCGCAACGGCATTTGCTGGATAGTCGTCGCGCGTCCTCCGCTGGTGTTGCGAACCATGGCCAAGCCTCTGCTGACCGTCTGGTACAATACGCGCTGTCCGGTCTGCGATGCCGGCATCAGCCGGCAGAAGCGGCGGCTGATCGAGGCGGTCAAGGCGGGGCGGATCGAATTTCGCGACATCAATGCCGAACCGACGGCGCTGGCCCGCTACGGCATCGGGCTGGAGGATATCCGGCGCCGGCTGCATGCGACCGACGCCGGTGGCAAATTGCTGGTCGGCGCCGATGTTGCCGTTGCGGTTTGGCTGATAACGCCGGGCGAGGGCTGGTTGGCGACGCTGTTTGGCAATCCCGCCACGCTGCCGTTGACGCGCTATGCCTATGATCGCTTCGCCGATCTGCTCTATGCCTGGAACCGCCGCAAAGGCCGTTGGTGATAGTGTCCGTTCACTTCGCACTGAAAGACCCGTAAGTTGCTTCGGGCCCTTGGCGCAGCCTGCTATCGAGCCACGGGCTCGCAAAGCCAGCCAACGATGCGGCGCACCGCCGGCAGCAACAGCAGCAGCGTCGGAAAGGCCACCATCCAGGACAGGCCCCAAGCCGTCAGCCAGGTGGCCGGCAGGTCGGGCTGGAAGCCAAGGCTTTTCAGTGTCGAGATGAACGACACGATGAACGTCATCAGCAACGACAGCACCAGCGGGCCGAGGACGGCGGCATAGCGCGCAGGCAGCTTCCTGCGCGGGGTTTTCATGGTCATTTGGATTTTTCCCTGAAGCATCCGGTCCGTCGCATTGGCATCCATTCGCCGGTCTTCCGGCGTAACTGCCCGGAAACGACCGGGGTGGATGCGTTGCTTCACGTCAGACGCTTACGGAGGGGTCTTCGACCCTCACGCGCTTCCTAGCTGCCCTTGCCGGCGAAATCAATCCTGCTGGCGCATTTTCAGATACATCGTAAGATATATCTTGACTCGATCGTGGCGAGCACCTAATTGAGATATATCGTAAGACATAACTCAAGGAGCAGACAATGCACAAAGACAATCATTTCGGGCATCATCGTTTTGGCGAACACGCCGAGCGCGTTTTCATGCATATGGCCGGCAAGTTCGGCGGACGCGGCGGGTTCGGCCCGTTCGGGCATGGCATGAGAGGCGGCGGCGGACGCGGCGGACCAGGCGACATGTTCCGCGCCGGGCGTATGCTGGCTGACGGCGATCTCAAGCTGATCACGCTGTCGCTGCTGGCCGAGGCGCCGCGGCACGGCTACGACATCATCAAGGCGCTGGAGGAGCGCACCAGCGGCGTCTACAGCCCGAGCCCCGGCGTCGTCTATCCGACGCTGACCTTCCTGGAAGAGGCCGGCTATGCCGTTTCTGCGGCGGAAGGCAACAAGAAGGTGTTTTCGATCACCGAGGCAGGGCAGGCGCATCTCAACGAAAATCGCGAGATGATCGACCACGTGCTCGACCATCTCGAGCGCTTCGGCCGCAAGATGGCGAAGGCGCGCGAGTGGTTCGGCTGGAACGATGACGGCGACGGTGGCCGGCGCGGCCGCGGCCGCTCGGAAAAGCGCGACGAATTCCGCGCCGTGCGCCACCGGCTGCGCGCCGCGCTCGGCGAAATCGTAGATGCGCCTGAAGCAAAGCAGGCCGAGGCAATCAGCATATTGGAAGCTGCCGCAGAGGCCCTGGAAGCGCTGTCGCGCGACTGACCCCTGAGTGCCAAGCCAACTGCGGCCCTTGCCCGCTCGGCCAAGGACCGGTACTGAAAATCATCCTGCACCACGCTATGTGGTGCAGGATGATTGCCGTTGGAGGATACCCCATGTCTTTTCTGAAGCGTCTTTTCGGCGGCGGCAACGAAGCCGCTGAGCCAAAGACAGCGGCGCCGGTAAAGCAAATCGAGCACAAGGGATTTTTGATCAGCGCCACGCCCTACAAGGCGGAGGGCCAGTACCAGACCTGCGGCGTGGTTTCGAAGGAGATCGACGGCGTGATGAAGGAGCACAAATTCATCCGCGCCGATCGCTTTGCCGGGCTTGATGACGCTGTCGACATCTCGATCAAGAAGGGCATCCAGCTGGTCGATGAGCAAGGCGAGAAGATCTTCGGGTAGATCGTTATTACAGCCTTGGGTCGATTGGCTCGCTTTCCAGCGCCAGCACGGCGAAGACACACTCGTGAACGCGGCGTAGCGGCTGCTTGGCGACAAATCGCGTCAGCGCCTCGTGACCGAGCGCGAACTCCCTGAGTGCCAGGCTGCGCTTGCCGCTCAGGCCGCGTTCTCGCAGGCGGATGAGATTGTCCGGCGCGTCATATTCGGGACCATAGATGATGCGCAAATATTCCGGGCCGCGGACCTTCAGCGCCGGCTGGATGAGTCCCTTCTTGCCACGGCTGACGAAGTCGCGTGGTTTGACCACCATGCCTTCGCCGCCCGAGCCAGTCAGCGCCTCCCACCAGGCAATAGCCTCCGCACACGCGCTGCCGTCGGCCAGATCAACCGTACGCCATCGGGTCGGCGTGACCACGCCAACATGGGCAGCCAGACGGTCCGCGAGCGACATGTGCCAGACATGATCCTGGTCAAACCAAACACGTCCCTCGCTGGCGAGCAGGTGGAAAGGCGCGACCTTAAGGTCGTCGACGCCGGAGACCGGCCACACGTAAGGCGCCCAGGCCGTGGCGTATTTAGCCGCACGGGCGGCCCGGTCTTCAAGGCGTGCGTTCAGGCCGGCCGCATCGACGCCGCGCGCCATCGCACGGGCTAGCGCCTCGCGGCTGACCTTGAAACCGGCGGCTGAGGATGTCGCCACCGGCGCATACTGGCTTTCGATCAGGCTGCCGGCCTTTGCCGACCAAGGCATTATCTCGGTGTCCAGCAGCAGCCAGTCGCTGTTCAATTCCGTCCACAGATCCGCCGCGTCGACCTCGACCCGGAGACGAGCGAGCAGGCCTTCCGTCATGGTGCCGTCGTTGAAAAAGGAACGTCCGGTGCGGGTCCAGATTGCGCCGGTCTCGTCGCCCGGGATCCCGAAGCGGCTGCGCGCCGCCTGCGCGTTCCGGCACAGCGCGACCACCGCCCGCGAACCCATATGCTTTTCCTCGCACACGACCTGGGCGACGTCGCGTTCGCGGAAATAAGCGAAGGCATCTTCCGGACGTTCCAGCCAGCCGTGTTGGCTGCTGGTCTCGGACGGCGACATGGTCGGCGGCAGATAGATCAGCCATTGCGGCGACAGCGCGAAGCGGCTCATCACTTCCAGTGCCGCCGAGGCGTTCTCCTCGGTCACCACAATCCGGCCCCTCAGCCCGGTCTCGATCCAGCGGCGACCGGAGACATCCTGGTAATCGAGCACGCCGTCGGCGTCGGCCTGTGCCGATTTGCCCAGACAGGACCCGCCCAGCGGACGTATCGGCTCCGACCATGTCTGGATTGCCGGCACCTCTACCAGTTCGCGTTCCGGCCAGCGTAAGGCCGTCAGCTTGCCGCCGAACACGCATCCAGTGTCGATACACAGGGTGTTGTTGACCCACTCGGCCGACAGCGTTGGCGTATGTCCATAAATTACGGCTGTCTTGCCACGGTAGGCTGCGGCCCAGTCCGCGCGGACGGGCAGCCCGAACTCGTCAGTCTCGCCTGTGGTCTCGCCGTACAGAGCGAACTCGCGCACGGCGCCGGAGCCGCGTCCGATCATTTCCTCCTTGAGACCGGCGTGGGCGACGGCGAGGTGTCCGCCGTCCAGCCAGACGTGGCTGCGCAGGCCGTCGAGAACGGCCGGCAGCGCCTCTCGCAGGCCGCGGTCCTGCGTGTTCAACTGGTCTATCGTCTGCTCGAGGCCGTGGGCGACCGTGACCTTGCGACCTTCCAGCCAGCGGCCGAGTTTGCGTTCATGGTTGCCCTGGACACAATAGGCGGTCCCGGCCGCGACCATGCTCATGGCGATGCGCAGTACGTCGGGCGAGTTGGGGCCGCGATCGACGAGGTCGCCGACAAAGACGATCTTGCGGCCCTGCGGCGGGATCACAGTGGCCGTTCGGTCGCCCTGATGTTCAGACCAGGCGACGCTGTAGCCCAGTCGAGCGAGCAGCATCTGAAGTTCATCCGAACAGCCGTGGATGTCGCCAATGATATCGAACGGGCCGTGGTCGTCGCGCTTGTCGGTCCATAGCGGCTGCCGCGACACCTCGGCCGCGTCGATGCTGGCCTCGCTGGTAAAGCGTCCAGACCTGGCGGAAGCCCTCGCGTTGCAGGCCGCCAAGACCCTTGCGGATCTCGGTTGTCATGCGCTGGGCGACCCCGGCGCCGACCGGCCGGTCGGCTCGCACCGCATTGCGTGCGACGCACACCTCGACGCCTGGATCGAGGACCACGGCGACGGGCAAAGCGTGCCACTTGCGCGCCAGCTCAATCCAGGCCTTGCGGTCGGCGGCTCGCACGTTGGTGGCGTCGATGACGGCCAGCCTGCGGTGTTTAAGCCGCTT
The DNA here is from genome assembly GCF_040318275.1 of Mesorhizobium sp. M1217. Taxonomy (NCBI): domain Bacteria; kingdom Pseudomonadati; phylum Pseudomonadota; class Alphaproteobacteria; order Hyphomicrobiales; family Phyllobacteriaceae; genus Mesorhizobium; species Mesorhizobium sp. M1217. The sequence goes on from NZ_JAMYMA010000020.1 coordinate 40,292, forward strand.
GCCGGCTATTTCGCGCACCAGATCGAAGGCATCTGCAGAGACGTCCTGGTCGGTCTCATCGTCGGAGACCAGCGCCCGGCACTGATCCGAGGAGATGATCTCGGTCGGCAGAAAATGCCTGGCCGCGAAAGTCGACTTGCCCGATCCGGTCGAGCCGATCAGCACGACGAGGGCAAAGTCAGGAATGGCGAGATCGGTCTTGTCCAGTTCTCTCATCGGGTGAACACCGCCATCTGCGTGGGCGCGCCGAGGGTAGAATCCTGGGCTCCGATACCGCTGAAGGTGGCTGCATAGCCATAGATCTCACCGATTTTGGCCGCCCAGGTTTCGAACTGAGCCCGGCTCCATTCGAAACGGTGATCGGGATGGCGAAATGCGCCAGGGGCCAATCTGGGAAACAGAGCGTTGTAGTCCGCGTTCGGAGTGGTCACGATGACGGATTTAGGCGCCGTCTCGCCGAAAACGATGCGTTCGACCAGGGGCAGCCTGTCCTCGTCGAGATGCTCGATGACCTCGACCAGCACGGCGACGTCGGCTGCCGCCCAGCGGCCGTCCCGGTATGTCAGAGATCCGTGCAGCAGCGTAACCCGGCCCCCCGGCGGCCCGCCAAACTCGTTCAGCTTGAGACGCTTTGCAGCCCATTCCAGTTCGCGTGCCGCTGGATCCAACCCGAACAGCTTATGGACCCATCGCTCGCGCACGAGCCGATAAAGTAGCTTGCCTTCGCCGCATCCCAGGTCCGCAACCGTGGTTGCACCCGTTGCCTGGATGGCTCGGACAACAGCTTCCATGCGCAGATCGTTGAGCCGGATCGGCGTCTCCAGCGCTTCCTCAGGTGTGACACGCAGTTCGGGCGGCAAAGTCTCCCTGGCCGTTTCAGGAACCAGTCGTTCCAGAGCGATGCGGGCCAAGGCACCGCGGTTGCGCAAGTATCGGCGAACTATCAGGTCCTTGGCGGGATGTTTTTCCAGCCAGCCCTCTCCCTTGGACAGCAGCTTGTCGACCTCTGCTTCGCCGACCCAATAATGCTTGGCATCGTCCATCACCGGGATCAGTACGTAGAGGTGGTTCAACAAGGCGCTGAGCCGGCCCGTGCCGGTCAGCTTCAGATGGCCGTACCGGGACTCGCCTGCACCAGACCCGATTCCCTCGATTGGCGTCAGATCGACTGTCCAGCCCAAGGGTTCGAACAGGCTTCGAACCAGAGCCTCACCGCCGCGCATCGGCAGTGGAGTCACGACTGCCTCCAGCGGCAGTTCGCCGCTAGCCAGTTCCTGGCGCTCCTTTGACATTCCGGTCATCGCCGTCCGCAGCATTTTGTTTAGCGCCACGGACAGGAAAGACGATGCCGCGTAAGGCCGGTCGTTCACATATTGGTCCAGCAAGCCTTCCGCCCGCCCCTTGCCGCGCACTAGCCCTATCGGGTCGACATCGAGCAGGAGTGCTGCCTCGCAACGCTCTTCGGTCGCTTCGGGATAGAATAGCCACCCTTTGCCAAAGGAGAGGTCGGTCTCGTGCAAACGATCGGGATGCTTGTGCAGCAGGAAACCGAGATCGGTGGCCGGACGGTGCGTTGTGGCAACGGACAGGAACATCCGCGACCGATAGCGCAGACAAGCGGAATAACCAATGGCAGTTGTTGGCCCACCACAATAGGTTGTCGCCAACGACAGCAAGGGCAGGCACCGAGCGCCTGCCCTTGTTCAATTCAAACGATGCTGGCTTTACGCCGCGGCGGCGACGCGCTCGGCGCTTCCGGTTGCAGCCACAATGGCGTCGACCTTGGTCGAGGCCTTGGCCAGCGCTGCTGCTACCGCATCGGCGCCCATGCCGACTCCTTCGATGCGGATGACCTCCACATCGGTCATGCCGAGAAAGCCGAGCACGCTGCGCAGGTAGGGAATGGCATGATCGAACTGCACGGCTGCACCTTCGGAATAGATGCCGCCCGAGGCCAGCACGATATAGACTTTCTTGCCGGTGACGAGGCCTTTCGGGCCAGCATCGCCATAAGCAAAGGTTTTGCCGGAGCGGGCGACGTGGTCGACCCAGGATTTCAGCGTCGACGAGATGTTGAAGTTGATGAAGCCAGTGGCGAGAATGACGGTGTCGGCCGCAAACAGCTCGTCCAGTACAGTATCGGAAACGCCGACGACCTCAGCCTGGCGCTGGGTGCGCGCTTCGGCCGGCGTATAGATGCCGGTCGAATAGTCGGGGTCGATATGCGGCAGCGGGTTGGCGACGAGGTCGCGGGCGACAAGCTTGGCCGAAGGATCGGCGGCAAGCAGTTTGTCGGCGAGTTCGTTGGCGACGCGGGTCGAGTGCGAGGCGGCGCCGCGTGGGCTGGATGTGACAAGAAGGATGGACATGGTGACTCTCCAGGGTTGGATTAAAATCTCCCGGCAAATATGTGTGCGCAGACCCATTTGAAAAACTGGTATATTTTGTATATGATCCATCTAAATTGTGGATTGAAAGATGCAGCCCAACCCGACGCTTGACCAACTGCAGATCCTGGTTGCGGTGGCCGACACCGGTTCCTTCTCGGCTGCCGGCCGTAAGCTCAACCGCGCGCAGTCGGTCATCAGCTACGCCATTGCCAACCTCGAAGCGCAGCTTGGGCTGAAGCTGTTTGAGCGTGAGGGCACGCGTGAGCCGCAACTGACCGATGTCGGCAAGGCGACGCTGGAAGATGCGCGGCGCATGGTCGGCGTGCTGCAACGCATCCGCTCGCGTATCGACGGATATCGGCAGGGATTGGAGGCGGAAGTTGCGCTGTCGGTCGACGTGACGCTACCGTCGCCGGTGCTGGTTCGGGTGCTAAAGGCATTCGAGGTGCAGTTTCCGGCCGTGACACTGCGTCTGCATATCGGCTCGCTTGGCCTTATCCTCGATCATGTTGTCCGCGGACAGGCCGATCTCGGCATCGGAGGGCTTCTGGGCGAGGCGGACGTGAATCTGCTGCGCATCGGTTTCTTCTCCCTGGTGCCGGCCGCAGCGCCTGATCACCCGCTGGCGCTGCTGCCCAGACCAGTGGCGCTGGAGGATGTCCGCGAACACATCCAACTGGTCGTCTCGGACCAGTCCGAGCGTACGCGCGGGCGCGACTATGGCGTCTTCGCCTACCGCACTTGGCGGCTGACGGATGTGCGCACCAAGCACGTGCTGATGCGCGAGGGGCTGGGCTGGGGCGGGCTGCCGCGATGGCTGATTGCCGATGATCTGGCGAACGGCCGGCTCGTCGAACTCGATCTCGAGCCTTACAGCGAAGTCCGCTCGCCGCTTTATGCCATGCACCGCGCCGATCGCAGCCCGAAACCGGCGGCCGCCTGGCTGATCGATCAGTTCAAGCGCCAGCTTGGTTGTTTCAACGAATTCGAGCCGGGTGAGGTGCCTAAGGAGGAGCCGGAGACAGACCGTCGATCAGCGCGATGAGAACGGCGCGATAGTCCTCGATCGATGCTCCAGCTTCAATGGCGAGCGCTGCGCGGTCGAAGGCAGCGGCGAGCAAAGCGGTCAGAGCTTCCACAGGCAATCTCGTCATAGAGTGCGAGCGCATCGCGGCAACAAGGCCCTCACACAGCGAACGGTTGCCATGGCGATTGTCGATCGCATCCATGGCGGCGCGGCCGAGCACGGCGGGGCCATCAAGCAGCAAGAGCCGAGTTCGGCCGGGGGCGCGCATGGCAGCCAGATAGGCATCCGAGCCGGCAATCAGCGCATCGCGGGCAAATAGCGAAGGCGGCGACGCGCGTTCGATCTCTTCCGCCACGGCTTGCGCCTCCTGTTCGACCACAGCGGCAAACAGCGCCTGCTTGTCTGCAAAGTGATGATAAAGCGCGCCGCGCGTTACGCCGGCAGCGGCGACGATCTCGGGTGTGCTGGTCTCGGCATAGGATTTTTCGGTGAACAGTTTTCGCGCCGCGGCGATGAGCTCGGCGCGTGTCGCTTCGGTGCGATCACGGTTGGAGCGGCGAGCGGATCGCTGTTGCATACATTCAGCCTGTATGTTAGTTACATTTACATGCAGATTGTATGTTGTTCGCCGGGAGAAGGAAAGATGAGGACGACGAGCTATTATCCGGTGCTGATGACGGGCGATGTTGCCGGCACTGCAGCCTTTTATGTCGCGCATTTCGGCTTCAAGCCGCTGTTCGAGGCCGACTGGTACATCCATCTGCGCTCAGCCGAAGATCGCCGCGTCAACCTCGGCATCGTCCAGGGCGATCATGAGACGATCCCGGAGGAGGGGCGGGGCCGCGCGTCTGGCGTGCTGATCAATTTCGAGGTCAGGGACCCGGATGCCGTCTATGAGCGGATCACCGCCGCCGGCCTGCCGATCCTGCTAACGCTGCGCGACGAACCCTTCGGCCAGCGCCATTTCATCACCAAGGATCCCAACGGCGTGCTGATCGACGTGATCAGGCCGATCCCGCCGAGCCCGGAATTCCTGGCGCAATATGCGCAGGGTGCTGCAGCGAGCTAGCTTGCCCTCGCCAACGGCATCACCGTGACCTGGGCAATGCCGGAGCGGCGCACCACCGTGCACAGTGTCTCGCGGCCGATGCGCTCGGCGTCGAGCATGCGCACAAGATCGTCGACGCCGGTGACCGGGCGGCCGTCGATGGCGGCAATAATGTCGCCTTCCCTGAGGCCGGCCTTGTCCGCCGGGCTGTTCTTCTCGACGCTGCGCAGGCGCACCGCCGTGCTGCTCGACACTTGCGACAAGAGTGCTGCGCGGCGCGGCAGGTTGGTGGTGTCGGCGGAAACGCCGATGAAGGCGCGGCGCACGCGGCCGAAGCGGATGATCTCCGAGATGACGAAATTGGCGGTGTTGGAGGCAACCGCGAACGCGATGCCTTGCGCTCCGTGGATCATCGCGGTGTTGACGCCGATCACCTCGCCGGCCGAGGACACCAGCGGTCCGCCGGAATTGCCGGGGTTGAGCGCGGCGTCAGTCTGGATGACGTCGTCGATCAGCCGGCCGGTGGAGGCACGCATCGAGCGGCCGAGCGCCGAGACGACGCCGGTGGTGACGGTCCATTCGAAGCCGAGCGGGTTGCCGATGGCAATTGCAATCTGGCCGCGCCTCAAACGCTTGGAATCGCCAAGCGGCGCAACGTCGGCAAAGTTGCCGTCGGCGCGCACCAGCGCAATGTCGGTGTCGGGGTCGCGGCCGAGCACGCGGCCTTCCCTGGAGGCGCCGTCCGGCATCGACACGCGCACACTGCGCGCATCGCCGACGACGTGGAAGTTGGTGACGACCAGCCCGTCCGGCGCGATGACGAAGCCTGAGCCATGGCCGCCCGGGCCACCGACACGCTCGATGCGGCAGACGGCGGGCCCGATGCGGTCGACGGCATCGGCGACCGTCGCCGAATAGGCATCGAGAAGGGCATCGTCATATTGCAATTGCTGGGCGGGCAGGGCCATCTGCGGGGCTCCGTAGCTTTTGGAACAAGATGAACAATGCCTATATGTGCGGAGCGGCCGGACCGGCCGCGACCTGACCAGATGGCCAGTCAAACGCCCAACTAGCCGTCAGGCGAGTATCCGCCAACGCCCTGCCGGGCGATATCTGGGTCACGAGGAACCCAGGAGACAAGTCATGAGCGATTTCAATCTGAGCACATTTTCCGACGCCATTGCCGACATCGCCGCAGCCGCGGCTCCAGCGACGGCCAGCTTCGCGACGCACCACCACCGCACGTCTACCGCTTTCCACTGGCAGGACGGCTATTTCGTCACTGCCGAGGAGGCGGTCGAGGCCGGCGAGGAGATCGAGCTGACGTTTCCTTCGGGCGAAACCGTCAAGGCCGAGCTAGTCGGCCGCGACCCGTCCACCGGCACGGCCGTTTTGAAACCCACCGGCGCACCAAGCGTGCCGTCCCTGGTGAAGGCGGATGCAGTGCGGCCGGGCAATCTGGCGATCGTCGCGGGCAATAGCGACGGCACCTCGCTCGCTACCTTCGGCACGGTCGGCGAGGTCGGCCCGGCCTGGCGTTCAATGCGCGGCGGCACGATCGACCGGCGCATCAACCTTGCCGTCAATGCCGGCGGCCGTTTCGAGGGCGGCCCTGTGCTCGACGCCAAGGGCGGACTGATCGGCATGCTGCTGTTCGGGCCACGCCGGCGGGCGCTGGTCATGCCTTACGAAACGATCGAGCGGGCAGTCACGACGCTGCGCGAGAAGGGTCATGTGGCGAGGGGCTATCTTGGTGCCGGCCTGCATCCGGTCCGCAATGGTGATACACAGGGCGCCATGGTGATGAGCCTTGACGATAGCGGCCCGGCGAAAGCCGCCGGTCTCAGTCTCGGCGACATCATCGTATCGTGGAACGCAGAGACGGTGCATGGCCCGCGCGAGCTGATCCGCAAGCTCGGGCCGGACAGCGCCGGTGCCTTGGTGACACTCGGCGTGGTGCGCGGCGGCGAGAACCGTGAGGTCTCACTGACCATCGGTGAAAAACCACTGAGCTGAGGGATAGATGGTAAGCGGTGAGGTCGCTGGCAGACGGCTGACGGTGCTGATCGTGCTCGGTGACGTCGAGCGCGCGCGAAGTCTGTCCGCGGCTCTCGCTGCGACCGATGACCTGCAGCCTTTTCTGGCGGGCGAAGTCGACGGGCGTTGGGCGGCGGATGTCGCCATCGTCGATGATCATGGGGTGCAAGGCGGGCTCGTCGACGCCGCTATGCCTCGGGTGCTGCTATCGTCGCGAGCGGCCGGGGAGCGGCCGGCCGATACAGTGTTTGCCGTGCTGCCGGTGGCAGCGGACGACGTGCTGATCGCCGCTGCGGCGCGGCTGGCGGCGGCTGGCTACCGGATTTCGCGTGACAGCCACGCTCTGTCAGACGGGCACGATTTTACCTTTCATGACAGCGACCGGTTCGACGAGGAACCGAGTAACGAGCAAATCGTCCGGCCGACGCTTTCGCCGCGCGAAAGCGAGGTGCTGGCACTGCTCGCCGAAGGCGCGCCCAACAAGGTCATCGCGCGGCGGCTGAACATCTCCGTGCATACGGCGAAATTCCACGTCGCAGCGATCCTGACGAAGCTCGGTGCCGCCAACCGCACCGATGCGATCGCCATCGCCATGCGGCAGGGCCTGGTGCTGGTCTAGCCGTGGATCAAACAGCCGGTTCGATGTCGGTCAGCCGGAAATCGTCACCCTTGAACAGCAACGGCATGGCTTCGATACGTGCCGCAGCATAGGCAATGCAGTCGCCGAAGTTGAGGGCGGCCGGATGCCGGCCCTTGCCATAGCGCAGGAACGCCTGACGAGCGACCGCGGCGTGGTCGGCCGTGAAGGGGATCGTCTCGATCGAGGCGGTGCGCAAAAAAGTTTCGAAGCGATCGATAATCTGGTCCTGCCAGCGGCCGACGAGCACCATTGTCGTTTCAAGCAGTGTCGGTGCCGGAAGCAAACGTCTTTCAGCCTGGGTGATCGCCAAAACGAAGCGGTCGTAGCCCGGCTCCGTGCGTAAAATGGCGACCAGCGCCGAGGAATCGATGATCATCGCGTCGGGATACCCAGTTCGTCATAACCGAGAATTTCATCGTCGCTCATCGCGTCTTTGCGCTCCGGTATTCGTGCAGCTCGTTCCGCAATCGCCATCAGACGTTGAAAAAGGTCACCGGTCTCGTCGCGCGGCACAAGCCGCTCGCGCGCAACTTCGCGCTCGAGGCTTTGACGGATGGCCTCCGTCACCGATACCTGGCGCCGGCGGGCGAGCTCACGTGCCAGTTGCTCGACCGCCATATTCTTGATCGATAAGGCCATTTATATATTCTCCCTTTTCGTATAGAATATATACCAACTTGCCCGACAGATTCAACGCGCGCTCCCGCGAAATCCACGACCCTCCGTAGCGTCACACCACCGCTGCGGGTTAAGGGCGCTTGTATCCGCCGGCGGTGCAGGCAAGGATCGCAAGGAGAAAAGATGGTAGAAAAGAGAGTAGCACAGGGAGGGGCGAGGATGTCGCTCAAGGGAAAGACGCTGTTCATCTCTGGCGGGTCACGCGGCATCGGGCTGGCGATTGCGCTGCGCGCCGCGCGCGACGGCGCCAATGTGACGATCGCGGCCAAGACCGCCGAGCCGCATCCGAAGCTGCCGGGAACGATCTACACAGCGGCGCAAGAGATCGAGCGGGCCGGCGGCAAGGCGCTGCCGGCGCTGTGCGACATCCGCGATGAAGCGCAGGTCGCCGAAGCCGTCGCCAAAACCGTGGAGACGTTCGGCGGCATCGATATCTGCATCAACAATGCCAGCGCCATCCAACTCACCGGCACGCTGGAGACCGACATGAAACGCTACGACCTGATGCACCAGATCAACACGCGCGGTACTTTTCTCGTCTCCAAAATGTGCATTCCACACTTGAGGTTGGCGGAAAATCCTCACATTTTGAATCTGGCGCCGCCGCTCGACATGAAGGCCAAGTGGTTCAAGAACCATGTCGCCTACACGATGGCGAAGTTCGGCATGTCGATGTGCACGCTGGGCATGAGCGCCGAGTTCGCTAGGGATGGCATTGCGGTCAATTCGCTCTGGCCGATCTCGACCATCGACACGGCGGCGGTGCGCAACCTCCTGGGCGGGGCGACGGTGGCGGCGATGAGCCGTTCGCCCGACATCATGGCCGATGCCGCACACGCCATCCTGGTCAGGCCGTCGCGCGGGGCAACCGGTAATTTCTACATCGACGAAGAAGTGCTGCGCGCCGAAGGCGTCAGCGATTTCTCAGCCTATGCGCCGGGCGCGACAGGCCCGCTCGCCGGCGACTTTTTTGTGCCGGACGAGGTGTTCGAGCGGACTGATACCAAAATCAAAGGTATTTACTGACGGAAAGCATCTAGCTGACAGGCGTATCTCTTAAAGACCGGCACAGACGCGTGCTCAGCCTTCGGCTTTCTTGGCTTTGCCAAGACCCATCAGCCGGTCGATATAGGCAAGCATCAGTGCCGATAGAACGAAGGCCAGATGAATGATGGTCAGCCACATCAGCTGGTCGGTCGTGTAGGAGACCGAGTTCAGGAAAACCTGCAAGAGGTGGATCGAGGAGATGGCGACGATTGTCGAGGCGACCTTGACCTTCAGCGAGCCGACATCGATCGTGCCCAGCCAATGCACCTTGCCGTCATTTTCATCGAAGCGGCTTACGAAGTTTTCGTAGCCCGAGATGATCACCATCACCACCAGTGAGGCGACCAGCGCGGCGTCGATGAGGCCGAGGATCTTCAGGATGGTATCGGTGTCGTCGAGCGTGAAGGCCACGGAGACGAACTCGAACAGCTTCTTGCCGAAGGACACGGCATAGATGGCAAGCGCCGCGCCCAGTCCGAGATAGAAGACGACCAGCAGCCAGCGCGAGGCGAGAATGATCGATTCGATGGCGAGTTCGAGGCGCTTCATGCGGCGATTCCGGGCTCCGTTGTCGGAGTGCCGTATTTCGGGCAGGCTGCGGCGGTTTGCAAGGTTCTAAAAAACGAAACCCCGCCGGGGAGGGGAACCGGCGGGGCTCGTGTGTCCCGCTGGAGTCGGGACGGGGCAGGGACGCCCTTTCCAAAATTTGGGATTGGTGACCTCGCGTTTCAAGATTGGTGACCGCGCGATTCAATGGTTGATCGGATCGCGCGGTTCACATTCCGCTTATTGGGCGCTGGCCACCGGCGCCACCAGCGAGGTGATGCGGCGGATGGCGACGCGGCGGTTCTCACGGTTGGGTCCCGACGTGTCTACCTTGAGATACTCCTCGCCATAGCCCTGTGTCGTCAGGTTCTCCGGCGGGATGCCGAAGGCATTGGTCAAGGCTTCGGCGACTGCCTCGGCGCGGCGGTCGGACAATGCAAGGTTCGCTTCCGGCTTGCCGACTGCATCCGTGTGGCCTTCGATCAGGAAGGTCTCGGCCGGGTTTTTCTTCAGCAGCTTGTCCATGGCGTTGGCAACACCCTCCAGCTTCTGGACCTCGGTGTCGGAAATCGAAGCCGAACCGAATTCGAAGTTGAGCGTATCGAGGTCGATGCGGCGGGCAATGTCGCGCACGCGGGCCGAGCGTTTGACCTCGTCGATCGAATAGAGGCGCTGGACCTTCTCCACCGGCGGTCGTTCGAGGAAGGTGTAGTAGTCGTCCGGATCCTCGACCTCTTCGGAATCCAGAATGTATTCCTCTTGCGGGATGGTAAGGCGCATCGGCGGCAGGTCGTCGCCCGGGTCGCGCCAGTCTGCATCATCGTCATAGTTCCGCTCGTCGACATAGCTCAGCACATATTCGCGTCCGTCAGGCGCGATGCGTGAACGCTGGATCACGTCGCCGTAGCGGTTGCGGATGGTGACGATCCGGAAACCGTTGTCACGCTCGACGATTTCCCGGGTGCGATCGCCCGACAGGTCCTCATAATAGACATTCCTGGCGCCGCGGTGCATACGCGGGGCGTCGCTGCTTTCGACGAACGTCTGGTTGTTGAACTGGAGGATGACGCGGTCGCCGAATTCCCTGAGGACATTGGTGCCTTGCGGGCGCCGCCGACGACGAACATCCTCGAAATCGGCTGAGCGCTCGACGCGCTTGCCTTTTTCCTCGGTCACGGGAGCGATCTTTTCAGGTTTGATCTCCTGCTGCGCTGCCCGGTCGTCGGTCGGGGGCGGCCCCTGGTCGACCGGAGCCGGTTTCGAGACTTCCGCCTGGTTGCCGTTCTCCTCGACGGGCTGGTTGCCTTCCTGACCACCCGTTTTGCCGCCATTTTGGCGACCCGCGTTTTGGCCGCCTTGGTCCTTGCCGTGCCTGCGCCTGACATCCTTCTGACTGTCCAGTATGGGCGCCTCGTTCGGGTTGGCCGCGGCTTCGCCCGAAGCAGGGGGCCCACCCTCGGCGGGTGCTGCCTGTTCGCCGGTGGCGGGTTGCTCACCGGTTGCGGGCTGCTGTTCGCCTGTCACCGGCTCTTCCCCAACGGGCTTCTTGCCGCGTTTCTTCGTCTGGTCCTGGGGCTGTTCGGCTTGAGCAGGAGCGGCTTGCTTGTCGGTTGGAAGTGGCTCGGCCTGTGGGAGAGCCGGCGCCGCCTGCTGGTCCTGCTTATTCTTCCTCTTGCGCGGATTGCCCTGCTCGTTGTCGTTTGCAGGGGCAACCTGCTCGGCCGGCTGTTCAGCAGGTGCGGCTTCCTGCTGTTGCTGGTCGCGCTTCTTCCTGCGCTGCTTGAGCTGCTGCTGAACGTCGTTCGCGGGCGCAGCCTGCTCGGCCGGCTGTTCAGCAGGTGCGGCTTCCTGCTGTTGCTGGTCGCGCTTCTTCCTGCGCGGCTTGAGCTGCTGCTGATCGTCGCTCGCGGGCGCAGCTTGCTCGGCCGGCTGTTCAGCAGGTGCGGCTTCCCGCTGTTGCTGGTCGCGCTTCTTCCTGCGCGGCTTGATCTGCTGATCGTCATTCACGGGTGCAGCCTGCTCGGCCGGCTGTTCGGCTTCGATCTGCTGTTGCTGCCTCTTTTTCCTGCGTTGATTGCCCTGCTCCTCTCCGCCCGAGGGCGCGAGTTGTTCGGCGGGCGCGGATTCGGTCTGTTGCTGCTCGCGCTTGTTCCGGCGCGGCTTTTGCTCGGACTCGCCCGATTGTTCGGCGGGTGCTTCGGTTCGCTCCTGCCGTTCGCGCCTCTTGCCGGGCTTCTGTTCCGGCTCCGCCTGCCCGCCTTGGGCACAGGCTTCGGCCGACTCGCCTTCGGCGCAATTCGACTGCGCCGGGATAAGCACTGCGCTGTTCCGAGCGGGGCCGAATGCGGCGCTGCCTTGCAGCGGGAACGCGCCTAACGGCGCGGACGCCATCAACAGGCCAAGCGCCGTGCCTGCCAGAATCCGTGGTTGGCGTTTCATCATAAACACTCCTTGTGGCGTCCCATCCCTGCCCAAACTTTCAGCAACCATGTTTGGTTCCTGTTTGTAGGTCTTAGCGGTGGCACAGGGCGATTGACCGGCGTTTTGAAGGCGACTTCATGTCATTCGTATGGTCTTGGCGTATGGTCCCGGCGTATGGTTCGGACGAGGGTGCATGGGTTGCTGCGCTTGACCTTGACGCCTCCGAGGTCCACATGCCGACGATGGAAAAGCCGTTCTGGAAAACCAAGACGCTGGAGGCGATGACCCCGGCCGAGTGGGAATCGCTCTGCGACGGCTGTGGCAAATGCTGCCTGTCCAAACTCGAAGACGAGGACACCGGAGATATCTACTGGACCAGCGTCGGCTGCCGGCTGTTCGACGCTGGAAGCTGCCGCTGCTCCGATTATACCAACCGGCTGGCGCGTGTTCCGGATTGCGTCGGGCTGACGCCGCAGAATGTGCGCACCATCAGCTGGCTGCCCAAGACCTGCGCTTACCGGTTGGTTGCCGAGGGCCGCGATCTCTATTGGTGGCACAGGCTGGTGTCGGGAAGCGACGAGACTGTGCACGAGGCCGGCATCTCGATGCGCGGCCGGGTCAGCGCCAGCGAGACGGAGCTTGCCGAGCCGGAGGATTATTTCGACCATATGCTTGCAGACGAGCCTTAGGATTTACTCCGGAATCGAGGACCCAGAACCGACAGCAAAACGGACGTTCCCTATCCGCCCATGCCGGTCCACCCTATGTAGGACCGCCGTCCATAGCACCGGTTCCGGAAGCGAGAGACTATCCCGGTTCTGCCGCATGAACCGGAGATGAACGGCCGGTTCGCAAAAAATTCAGACAGGCGGGTGCATTCTCCTCCCATCGGTTCGACGAAAACGGGTGGAAACCCTCAAACAAGGAGAGAAGACAATGTTCAACACTATCAAGACGGCGGCTCTTTCGGCTCTTGTCGGCCTTGGCACGCTTGCTGCCATCCCAGCCCATGCAGACAGTATCTATCTCGGCTTCGGCAACAACCAAGATCCGCGCGTCGGCGTCTATACCGGCGACGAAGATGATGGTTACTATCGCGAACACCGCCGTGAGCGCAACTGGCGCCGCTCCTGTTCGCCGGAGCGTGCACTCGACAAGGCCGAACGTATGGGCCTGCGCCGCGCCCGCATCGTCGACATCAACCGCCGCACGGTCAAGATCGCTGGCCGCCAGTACGGCGACCGCGTGGTGATCGTATTCGCCAACGAGCGCGGTTGTCCGATTATCTATCGCTAAGCCGGTCGAAGCTTTGCGGCCGGCGTCTTTCAGCCGGTAAAGTAGCGGAGCCTCTTTCCGCCAGGACGGAAAGGTGCGGCTCGAAAACCCCGGAGGATCGGTCCTCCGGGGTTTTTCATGCGCTGCGATCGACGATCACTTCAGTTCGAAAGTCACCGTCACCTGCGCGGTATAGGAATTCTCGCCGGCCTGCACGGGGACCGATGCGCCGGCCGCATCGAAAGCCTTGGCGTTGATTGGCATCGGCGGCGGTGCGAAATTCTGGTCGGTGATTTCCAGGACCCGGCCGATGCCGACGCCGGCCGCTTCGGCCAGCGTCTTGGCCTTGGCCATGGCATTGGCGACGGCCTTCTTGCGCGCTTCAGTGACGGCTGCCGCCGGATCGTCGTTGGAGAAGGAGATGCCGCCGCCCTGGTTGACGCCGAGCGACACCGCCTTGTCGAGAATGTCGCCGGTCTTGTCGATGTCGCGGATGCGCACCGAAAGCGTGTTGGTCACCTGATAGGCGACAAGTTCGGCCTCCTGGCTGCCGTCGGGCTTGTTGGTGTAGTTATAGCGCGGGTTGATCTGGATGCCCGCGGTCTGCAGGTCGCGCTCCTTGATGCCGGACGATTTCATTGCCGCGATCACCGCGGCCATGGCGTCGTTATTGGCATCGAGCGCGGCACGCGCCGTCTTGGCCTCGCGCATGACGCTGAGCGTCAGCAGAGCCAGATCGGGTGCTATCGCCGCCTCGCCTTCGCCGGTGACGACGATGCGCGGCGGCGGCGGCGAATCGGCGGCGCCGGCGATCGCCGGAAATGCGATTGCGGCGGCAATCGCCAGTGGCAAAATACGTCTGGTCATGAAATCTCCTCGATCTGCGATCCCAAGACTGCCGAGTGTCGAGCGGCTCCAATGGGGGACGTGCAATAGGTTATCAATATGGGCTGATTTGGGCGGTCTCGGCCAGCCCCCTCGGAAAGCCGCTCTGAAAGCCTTGTGCGGTTCAGGGAAAAACACTAATCCAACGCCGTGGGGCCTGTAGCTCAATGGTTAGAGCCGGCGGCTCATAACCGCTTGGTTGGGGGTTCGAGTCCCTCCGGGCCCACCATTGGCTTTTGTGGCCGTTGATTTAATTGGATTTTTTGGCCATTTTTGTCCCACCTCTTTCAACCCCCTCAGAAAGTGGGACAATTTTGTTCTCTTTTCGATCGATAACCAGCAGGTATTTCGCCGCTCTCGCTACCTTCCGGCGACGCGCTTTCTTGATGTAGTGGTCGGGCTGCTGGTACGTAGTCCACCCATATATCGCCTTCAGCTGCTCGTGCGTCGCGCCGTTCTCAGCGGCGATCGTCGCGCCGGCCTTGCGAATTCCATGAGCACTGCAGTGCGGCAGCTCAGCTTGATCACACCACTGGCGCATCTTGTTGCCCAGACCGTTCTCCGAGAACGGGCGACCATACTCATTGACCAGGAAGGTCATCTGGTCGGAGGGCGTGTGCTCAAGTTCCGCCTCTAGTTCGGGCAGAAGCGGGAGCTCCACCAACACCGCATCCTTGTTACGACTGGTCTTCCCAGGCTTAATTCTGATCCACTTCTCCCACTGCTCGGTCTCCTCGTTGTAGACGAGCGTGATGTGCTGTCGACCGAAGATCGCGACGTCGGACAACCGCAGGCCAGTAAACATGAAGATCGAGAGCGCACGTCTGGCTGCGGTACCCAGCGGATGCCGCTTCTCATATTGAACGATCTCCGACACGTCCCATGGGTGCCAGCCGTCGCCGCTCTTTAGCCGTCTGATGCCGCGGGCGGGATTGGAGTCGACGCCCGGAATCTCTGTGTCCTTTGCCCACTCAAACATCGCGCTGATGGCTTTTACGATATTGTTTGCCGCGCCAAGGGCGTCGAGCCTGGTGTCCCTGATCTCCTTAACATGAGACCGTTTCATACCGGCGAATGGCAGAGATCCCTTGGTGGGATACTGAGGATCCGGGTCACCTTCGAGGGGATGAGGTAATTCGCATACGCGCTCCAGAATTGCTCGTCGGCGCGCCATAGTGTCTTGGGTGATTTCCGTGCCGCCCCGACGGTAATACTCCTGGCAAAGCCACAGCAACGTGCCTTTCTTCGCTGGCTCGGAAGGCTTGGGGAGGCGCCGGCAAATCTCGGGAAGAGTGCCGGGCCGAACATAAGTGACCTCGGCGCGCGCGCACCGCAGTTCCTCGAGGAACTCGTCGCTGCCGGTCGGTTCACGGAGCCGGACCTTCTTCCGACCCGGTGCGCGAAAATAGTACCGATCATTGCCGTGGCGATCAGTGTCCTTCACTACGCCCTTAAGATCGACCTTCACGGGCTCATCCGTCATGTTCGTGGTTTTCGATCCCAAGGATTGTCTAGTGGCGGCGAATCTTCGTCAAGCTTTGGTGCTCCTCCGATTTGGCGGTGAGGGAGCTTTCGAAACGCCAATACAAGTTCCTCGACGTCCCAAACAATGCGCCCCTTGCTCGGCATTCGTGGCTGCGGCATCCGGCCGTCCTGGACCATTTCATCAAAGGTCGTTGAGCTTACGCCGATGAACGTCGCAGCCTGCTCGCGATTGATTCCTACCGGCGGGAGCGAGGGCGGCAAGACGCTCGGGGTGCGCAGCATCGGTTTAGTGCGTTGAAAGCGCGTCTTTGGCGCCTGCCTGTCTTTCTATGCACCTGTCCGAATATTGCAGACGCTCAATCATGTCCTGGCCCTGTGCTTGCAGGCTCACCTAGGTCTCCAGACCTAGGATCGCTCAAGACACCGGACTCTTTTCCAGCCTTTGTGTACGATGATGGGTATCTTAATGCGCTCGAGGCCAAGAACTGAATGGGCAGCGACTTGCAAGGGCAAAATGACCGCGGAACCACGTATCTGAGTCAGAGGCGCAATCCAACTGAGGAACGCATGGTTGTGTTTTCAGACGGTTATGACTCTCATGCATGCGTAACAACCAACAAGAATACCAACAAAATATTTCTGTGGATCACTTTCATTCCTCATGGAATGCGCGACTGATTTGGTCCGACAGCGGCTTCACAAAATAAGAAAGCGCCGTACGCTCGCCCGTCTGGATCATCGCTTCGGCCGGCATGCCGGGCACGAGCGTCAGGTCCTTGAGCTTCGTCAGTTCCGCATGCGGAACCGACAGACGCACCAGGTAATACGAAACGCCGTTTTTTTCGTCCGTCGCCAGATCGGCTGCGATCCGGCTGACATATCCGTTCAATACCGGCGTGGTCCTCAGATTGAAGGCTGACATCCGCAGCACGGCCTTGTGACCAAGCTGGATTTGGTCGATGTCCTTCGGGGTGATTCGTGCTTCAAGCGCAAGATCGTCGCCTTCCGGCACGATTAGCATAATCGGATCGGCGGGCGTGATCACTCCTCCGACAGTATGAACTGCGAGTTGTTGAATGGCGCCTGACTGCGGCGCGACAATATCGATCCGTCGCAGTTCCTGTTCAGCCGCCACCTTGCGCTCAACATACTCCCCAACCTGCGCCTGAACCTCTCTGAGCTCTTGGCCGACTTCCGTCTTGAAATCCGGATCGATCTGCAGGATCTGCAGGCGCGTTTCGGCTATGCGGGCTGCCCTCTGTGCCTGTTGTGCAATCTTCTCACCGCGTTCGCCGCCGAAAGTGGCAACCTGCGTCTTCAGACTGTTCAAGCGTTGGTCCGAGACAATGCCTTGGACGCGCAGCCCACTCAGGGCAGCAATTTCCTTTTGGAGGATCTCGGTGCTTTTCTCACAAGCGATTTCCTGCGCCTTGAGCCCCTCGATCTCGTGCTCATATTGAGTGATGCGTTCCGCTAGCTGCGCCTGCCTTCCGTCGCGGGATTGTCTGCGGAATTCGAACAGCCGCGTCTCGCCATGTACTGCCGAAGCTACGTCCGGAACATCTCTGCGGGCGAGCAGCCAGTCCGGGAAGGCGATCTCCGCCAGATCGTCACGCTCAGCTTCGAGTCGTGCCAGGTTGGCGGCCAGCTCATCGAGCCGCTTGGTGACTACAGCGAGAGTGGCGCGCGTCTGGGTGGCGTCGAGCCGCATGAGGATGTCGCCGGCTTTTACTTTATCACCTTCGCTCACCAGGATTTCTCCCACCACCCCGCCGGTCGGGTGCTGCACCTTCTTCACATAGGAATCGACGACAAAGTGTCCGGACGCGACAACCGCGCCGGACAGATTCGTGAAGGCCGCCCAGGCTCCGGCTCCTCCCACAAAGATCACGCTCGCCAGCAGGCCCGCCACCAGATGCCGGCGAATGGACCTGGAAACGTCATTGTTCTGATGAATGCCGGACACCGGGATCCTCCATGTCAGCGCGCTCGTTATCCTGTGTAGACTCGATGGCCTTGACCCCAGCGCCTGATGCCATCGCTGCCCCCTTAAGGACTTTGGAAAGCGCTTCATCACGCGCACCGAATGCTCGCTGCCGTCCACCTTCCATCACCAACACCAAATCCACGGCGCGGATGGCGCTCGGCCGATGGGCAACGACAACCGCAATGCCCTTGCGCTCGCGCACGGAGGCGATCGCCTTAACGACCGCAGCCTCGCCTTCCGCATCGAGATTGGCATTGGGTTCATCGAGCACAACAAGGAAAGGGTCTCGATAAAGGGCACGGGCAAGACCGACACGCTGGCGCTGCCCGGCGGAAAGTGCCGATCCGGCCTCACCAATCGGGGTTTCGTAGCCGTGCTCAAATCGGAGGATCAGTTCGTGCGTGCCCGCTGCCTTCGCCGCGGCGACAATAGCCTCAGGGTCAGGATCGTCTTCAAAACGAGCGATGTTTTCGGCAATGGTGCCGTCGAATAGTTCAACACCTTGCGGCAGATAGCCGATATGACGGCCTAGCGCTTCCCGGTCCCATTGATCGAGGCTTGCGCTGTCGATGCGAACCTTTCCGGCGACCGGCGTCCATGCGCCGACGATGGCGCGCGAGAGTGTCGACTTGCCCGAACCCGATGCACCGATGATCCCGAGTGCGCTTCCCGCCTGAACGGCAAACGCAAGGCCGGTCACGGTCGGCTTCCTTTCGCCGGGCGGAACGATTGTCACGCCTTCGAGGCGGAGTTCGCGTTCAGGTGCAGGCATTGGCATAACAGGAGCGGTTTCAGGAACCTTTCCCAGGAGGTCCTCCAGCCGCGCCCAACCCTGGCGCGCCATGAGGAAGGGTTTCCAGCTTGAAATGGCCAGATCGACCGGAGCCAGCGCACGCCCCATCATGATCGAACTTGCAATCATGACCCCGGCCGTAGCCTCCTGACTGATCACAAGGTACGCGCCGACGGCAAGAATGGCCGATTGCAGCAGCACGCGCAGCGACTTTGAAATGGCACCCAGCCCACCTGCCACGTCCCCGGCTTTCCGGCTGGCGGCCAGATACTTGGCATTGGCCGTGTGCCATCGGGCAGCGATCCGCCTTCCGAGACCGAGAGCTTGCACGACCTCGGCATTGCAACGCGCTGCTTGCAGTAGACCATTTCGTGCCATGTTGTGGGCAATGGTATCGCGTATCGGTTGTTGCGAGAGAGTGTTGGCAAGAAGTGTCAGAGATGTGAGACCGATCGCCCCGATAAGGGCCGTCATGCCGATCCAGAAATGAAAGAGGAAGCAAATGGCAAGATAAAGCAGCATCCATGGCAGATCGAAGAACGCTGTCGGACCGTTTCCACCTAAGAATCCGCGAATATTGTCGAGATCGCGAAGCGGCTGCAAGCCGTCGCCCGGCATGCGCGTTAAAAGCGGAAGGCGAACGATCGCATCGTGAACGCGTCCGGAAAACTGTTCATCGAAACGCTCGCCAATCCGCAGCAGCACGCGGGCGCGCAAAACGTCGAGCAGGCATTGGAACGCATAAAGCCCTGCAGCAAGCACGACGAGCCCCACTAGCGTCGATACGCTGCCACTTGCCAGAACGCGGTCGTAGACCTGAAGCATGAACAGCGGCGAGATCAGCGCAAGCACGTTGACCACGCCGCTGATCAACAGAATTCCCCAAATAGCGGAACTCAGAGGGAAAGGTCTCAAAGCTGAATCCTTCAAGGAATGGTTACTCACGTAGGTCTCCGTGAGGATCTGGCGACCCAGCTCCCTATATTGCTCCCCGAGCGGCAACCGACTGCATCCGCGCGCTGATTCAGGATCAGTGCTCCCGCCGAATGTGTTTGGTTTGGCATCTAATGGAGCGGGTCAACAACAACACCGTCCGGCTGAAGGTTTGGAAGGGCAACGTCATCGTGGCCGGCCGCAAGGGCCCGAACAGGCTTCCGCCTCCACGCCTTCAGGGAGATTTCGGTGTACGACCAGCGCGACGTGCAGGGCTTCGTCAAGCTGTACACGCTGCGACTGCTCCCGGGCGCCCCGGCCCATCGCAAGTAGCGGAAACGGAAAGCGCCCGCCCCCGGGGGGCGGGGCGCTGTTCCGTATGGGTTTTCTGGATCAAACGAAGGTGAAGTCCGACGCGGTCAGGCCTAGGTCGGCCACGGTGACCACACCGCCCAGGTGGACGAATTCATGCGCGTTGTTGTCGGCGGTGACATAGGCCAGAGTTGCGACTCTGTCGGTGTAGCTGCTTTGGTAGACAATGATGTCGCCGGCGTGCTCGCCGGAGATCGCACTCGCGGCTTCAGAAGCAGAGTTGAAAGATTCGCCAGTGATTACCACGACGTGTTCGCCGTTCGCACCTGAGGCCGCACCACTGTAGAAGCTGCTCACCGGGTAGCCGGACTGTATGCTGGCGTTGTTGACGAAGTTCGCGCCAAAACCGTCATTGTAGAGGCCCACCGCATCGAAGGCGAACTTGTCCTCCGCCGGGTTGAAATCGGTGATAGTGGTAATGTCCGACTTCGACCCGACAACCCCAGGCACCGGATTGTGGAACTGGAACACGAACGTGTCACTGTCGGTGCCCCCGGTCAACGTGTCCTGGCCGTCACCCACGTAGAGGACATCCTGGCCGGGACCGCCGCTGAGCCTGTCATTGTCCTCACCGGAGACGCGCGGGTTGAAGCGGCCGTTGTCGCCGGAGAGATCGTCCCAGCCATCTCCGCCGAAGATGCGGTCGTTACCCTTGCCGCCGATGAGTCGGTCACTGTCCGGGCCACCCGAGATCTCGTCGTTGCCGCCACGACCGTCAATCCAGTCACCGCCCTGGAAACCCTCCATCCAATCGTCAAGCTCGGTGCCGATGAGTGTTTCGGCACCCGGGCCACCCTCGATAATCTTTGCCATCGAAAATACTCCTAATGATGCACCCTGCCTGACGCGTTCATATTGCTCATCGGATAATTAGAGAAATCGATTGCTTGGATAGGCACACATTTACGAAATGGATGCACTCACGTTCACTTCCTTCTGCTGAGCAGTTGCGGGCTCGCTGGCGGCGGGGACGCTGGTCGCCCAAGCAATCGATCTGAAGATTCGACACTCAAACCACCAGGACAACACTTCGTAACGGGGCCGACCTGGTTCGGCCCCAAACTTCTCTCTGTTTGCTCGACGCCGGCATACCCGCACCGTAAGCGCTGGACGAGGACAAGTTCCGCTGGCCGCGGGTGGAGAACGGCGTGATCCGGCTTGCCGCGCGGAACTGATGGCGCTCGTCGAAGGCATGGACTGGCGCGTTTGAGCCGAACGGAGACGGCGTCCGACGTCGGCCGGATAGGCCGTGGCGAAGTGACTCAGGCGCAAAAGGCGGGCCTCAGGCCGTGCAAAATAAGCTCCTGTCGGCGTCATGACGAGAAGCGCTTCGGCCCGTCCCCACGAAATCGATCCGCTCAAGGCGATGTTCGTCGCCATGGCGGCGGAGAAGGCCGAACTGCAACAACTCCGGAGCGAAACACTCAAGGCCGAGATCGTCCGGATGGCGACACTCAACGAGCGTGCCCAGGAGAAGATCGCCGACCTTCATGGGATCATCAAGCAGCTGGAGCGCGCCGCTTCGGTCGCAGCTCCGAGAAGCTCGAACGTGCCCAGCAGGCCTTCGCCTTCGAAATCCAGACCGGGCTCGGCGCGATTGAGTCCGAGCTCGAGGCCGCAAGACCGACAGGCGAGCCGCGACGTGCTGCGCGACCGCGCAAGGCGTTCCCGGCGCATCTGGAGCGGGTCGAGATCGTCATCCAGCCCGAGCCATGGGGGAAGAAGCGCTCCCGCAGCCAATTGTCCGGTCCGTCAAACGCGGTCGGCCGCACAGGCTTGCGAAACGGAACAGTCCCGCCCTCGCTTAGATACCGAGGCACCGTGTTGCGCGCGCACCCGAATTCCTTCGCCCGTCGGTTCATTCCCCAGCCAAGCTCATGCAGCCGCAGCATCGTTGCCACCTCTTCAGGCTGAAGGATCTGCTCTCCCTGCATCGTTCTCGACAATGCAGGAATCGCCGAAATCTCAACCGTCATCCATGCCTCCTCTCATAACCGAGGGGTCGTCGGCCGACAACTGAGACGTCCGGTGCTCTTAGGCGGGGTAATCATACGAGATGCCTCCTGCAACATCATTTCCCGCATCCATAGGCTTGCCGGATCATTATTGTGAAGCGCAGGCCATTGGACGGCCTCCGTGAATGCGGCAGGAAGTGGCGGCGGAAGTTCGACAATCCGCAGGGGTGTTAATTTTGCGAAATGCTGCGCCAGCCGTAAGGGCATTGTCCCGATGCGGTTGGTGCCTGATAGAAGGGGCGGGATCATGCTAAAGCCCTGTACGACGACCTCGATACGTCTCTCGAAACCGTTCTCGAGCAAATACCATTCCTCGATGGAGGGCTGCCGGGTGTCCCCGAATTTAAGCACAACCTGCCCCATCGACAAGTATCGGTCGAATGTAAGTGGCTCTGACAGCTGCTTGTTCGTGCCGCAGCCTACGCACACGAGCATATCTTCGAACAGGGCTGCGCGAGGATGTTTCGACATGAACACTTCCGGCATAATCAGAAAATCAACGTCGCCGCGCCGGAGAAGCTCCTCGGGGTCGTCGGAAATAAGCAGACATTCGAAGCGGACGGCGGGAGCTTCCCGCGCAGCACGCTTTACGATCTTCTTAAAAAATACGAGCGTGAGGTAATCGGAAAGGATGATGCGGAAGCGACGATCCGATCGGGCCGGGTTAAAGGCGTCCCAGGAAATAATCGACAGCTGGATGTGCAGCAATGCCTCCCGGACTGCTGTGGCGAGCCCCTCCGCGCGCGGTGTCAAAATGAGTTCGCGGCCGTTCATCGTAAATAGCTCATCGCTGAAATAGGCGCGTAACCGACCGACGGCGGCGCTCATGGCCGGCTGACTCAGGTTAATACTGCGGGCCGCGGCGGTGACTTTACGCTCCCTGATCAAAGCGTCCAGCACAACGAGGAGATTTAGATCGAGTCCCTTAAAACGCATGTATTGACCTATCCGACGCGTGGATGGGTATCGCCCAAAGAATCAATTTTACGAATGGTGAGTAGCGTCAACGCATCAGCCGACGACGAAATAGAGCCACCGATAGGAAGAACGGTAAAACCGTGTATATGCAAAGCGCGCCGATATGCAGGCCCATGCTGCCGGCCGGACGGCCAAGCATCGCCGGACGAATGAGGTCAATTGCATGTGCGAGCGGCAACAAGGAGGCGACGTCCTGAAAAGCGCCGGGCAATTGGTTGACCGGAAACATCGCGCCGCAAAGGAACAGCATGGGTGTTATAACAAGCGTATTATAAAATATGAAATATTCATAACTGGGCGCAAGCGCCGTGACGACCATCGCTAGACTCGCGAAGGCGAGGCCACTGAGAGCGATGACTGGCAGCAAGCAGAGGATGGATGGCCACGATGTGTAGCCGAGCGTGGTGGCAACAATAGTGATTGCTGTGCCCGCCATCAGGGCCTTGGTGGCTGCCCACGCCAATTCGCCGAGTAAGATATCGCCGAGCGTCAGCTGAGTGCATAGCATTCCTTCCCAGGTGCGCTGGTTGTCCATGCGGCCGAAACTCCCGTAAACCGTTTCAGCAGTCGCCGATGCCATCGCGCTTGTGGCAACCATGCCAGCCGCGAGAAACGCAATGTACGAAGTGCCCTCAACAGGACCTATCATTGTTCCGACGCCAAAGCCGAGACCGAACAGATAGATCATCGGATCGGCGAGGTTGCCGAGAACCGATGCAAGCCCGATTTTCTTCCATCCAAGATAGTTGCGGCGCCAAACCGCGACCCAATTCCATGCATTGGCGGGCATGGCCGCCGCATAACGTTCGCCCATTGTTCAGTCCTCCATCTCGCGCCCGGTTAGCCGCAAGAACACATCCTCGAGATTGGGGGGACGCTGCAGAAGGCGCAGACCCGCGCGCCCGCGTAGCTGCACCAGCACCTGCTCCGGATCGGGTGCATAGCAAAAAAGCGTCTCACCGCTCACCTCGATGCGCTGTGCGTACGGCCGGATCAGCGCACCCAGTTCATGCGGATTGCCGCCGTAGACCTCGACCACGTCACAGCCGATCTGCTCGTCAATGAGTGCGGACGGGCGGCCTTCGGCGATCTTGCGCCCCTCCTCCATAACGCACAGCCGATCGCACAGCCGCTCGGCCTCTTCCATGAAATGGGTAGTCAAAAGAATAGTCTTGCCCCGCGCCAGCAGCGATCGCAGCCGTTCCCAGATCAGGTGGCGGGCCTGCGGATCGAGGCCGGTGGTCGGCTCGTCCATCACCAGCAAGTGCGGGTCATTGATCAGCGCACGCGCGAGCGTCAGGCGCCGCTTCATGCCGCCGGACAGTTCGGCGACGCGCGCATCCGCTTTGTTCTCGAGGCGGGCGAACTCAAGCAGCGACGGTATGACCGCTTCGATCTGGCGTCTGCTCATCCGGAAGTAGCGCCCGAACACCAACAGGTTCTCGCGTACAGTGAACGCGGTATCAAGATTGTCGAACTGCGGGACCACGCCGATGCGCATACGTGCCAAACGCGCGCGCGCCGGCACTGGAGCGCCGAGCACAGTAATCTTCCCCGCATCAGGCGATGTCATGCCGAGGACCATACGCGCAATCGTGCTTTTGCCCGCACCGTTCGGTCCCAAGAGCCCGAAGCATTCCCCCGCCGCAACGCGGAACGACAGTCTGTCGACAACGAGCTTGTCATAAGTTTTGCTTACGTCAGTAAGATCGATCGCTACCATGGACATGGGTTCATTTTACCGAGGGGGACGCCAAGACTGGCGTTTGTTTGGTTGCCTGCCGGACCTGAAACTGTGACTCGTCTTCGCCATCCCAGGCGTCGATAACGAACTGATCGACATCACAAGGATTTAGCCCCTGTTCCGCCAAAGCGGCGACAATTGCGTCGAGATTATCGATGGTTTGATAACGCGGATTGTTGTGCCGCTTTTCCTGCTCAACGCAGAAGACGAGCCGTCCATCCTCGACAAGGGCGATCGCCCCATCATGGGTCAGCTTGGTACCACAGATGCGCATACTGTCTCCACGTTAACGGCGATAGATTCGATTCATCAGGAAGCGGAAAGCGGGTTCCGGAAACGGACGAGCAAGCAGTCTTCGTTGACCGACTCGCCCCGACACTCAAGACGCTCTACCTCGATCAACGTTTCGTTCAGCATGGCGATGACCGGCTCAGCACCAGCGGCGTGACCCCAGCGACGGCAATTAGCATCCCTTGCCGATCCGAAGATCAGATGCCCGCCTGGCGCAAGCACCCGCACCAGGTTTTTGACGGCCGCGCGCATCTCGGCTATGTCTTCGAGGTAGTATAGGACCTCCGCCACAACGATCAGGTCAAACAACTCGTCGGTCGAAAACTGTTGAACATCGGAGACTATCCAGTTGATGCGCGACGGCTCCTTTATCCGTTGACGTGCTCGAGCAATCGCTTGCGCCACGACATCGATGACGGTGAGCCCTTGGCAGTAGGGAGCTAGTTTTTCCGTGAATGCGCCGGCAGCGCACCCGACTTCGAGGGCATTTGTAATGGAGCCTTGGGCAAGCGCCAGCTGGAGCATTTGCGTGTGGCGCTCCCGCTCGAACGGATTGCCGTCGAGGCGCCACGGATCGTCTGCGGCCAATTCCCGATCGAGCAACTGATGATTCATGTTCTGGGTCAAACTCGTCC
This sequence comes from Mesorhizobium sp. M1217, assembly GCF_040318275.1. Lineage (NCBI taxonomy): Bacteria > Pseudomonadati > Pseudomonadota > Alphaproteobacteria > Hyphomicrobiales > Phyllobacteriaceae > Mesorhizobium > Mesorhizobium sp. M1217. The sequence goes on from NZ_JAMYMA010000020.1 coordinate 65,519, forward strand.
ACCTCTCGTCCACCTAGGTAATTAGCGATCACTCGTCGCCGCAGATGTTGCTCGACAGCGCTAATCCCGAAGAATCCGCGCAAGATTGAGCCTGCGAAGCGGAGCCGCATGCGGTGAGAATTCTGCCCTGCTTGATCCAGTGATCGGAGTTTGGGTGGGGGCCTGTTTTCCCCCAGTGTTCGATGTAGCGACAGCAGAGCTTCGCGACAGCCAATCGCTATTGCTCAATGTACACAGCGCGTAGGCCTTCAAGGGAAGTAAGAGAAAGATGTTGATGAACGTGTGCAGGGAAAAGCCCAGAAATCGAAACTGTCGAGCACGAAATGCTACCACGCTGCATCGGAGCATGGTCATGGACACAATCATCAGTCCTGTCCACCAAGGCACAGTGCCTGTCAGTGCGAAATGTGCGAGGCCCGTTAGTACCGATAGGGCGAGGAGTAGCGGCCCGAGATTCTGTCCGACCACGTCCAACGTGAGATAGCTATTGAGGCCGGGCAGCAAGCGCAGCCCAAGCAGCGTGTCCCGGAATGTGCTTCGTGCCCAACGGAGTTGTTGGCGCAGATACGGTCCGAGTCTGTTCGGAACGACTGTGGCCGCGATGGCGCCCGGAACGTACTCGGTTCGAAAGCCTGCTTTCAGCATGAGGATAGTGAGATGGCGATCCTCCCCGAAGTCGCTTGGCTTGCCCCGAAAAAATTGCGACTCGTACTGGTCCAGTAACAAAAGGAGCGCAGACCGGCGGTACATGGCACATGGGCCGCAACAGCACATAACGGCACCGAAGCGAGCCTGTGCCGCGCGCTCCTCGTTGCAAGCCAGCCAGTACTCCATGTCTATCAGCCTTGTCAGCCAGCTCTCGCTCCGGTTACTGGCAATCAACTGACCCATGACTGCGCCGACCGCTGGATCTCGCATCTTCGGTACAAGCTTGGTGATGACGTCGGACGCGAGTATCGTGTCTGAATCAACGTTAAGCACCAAATCCCCGGATGAGCGGCGTATCGCGGCGATCTGCGCCTTGCGCTTTCCAACATTCTCGGGAAGCAAAATGATGTCGAACCTAGGGTCGCGCGCGTAGGTTTCGTGGACAGTTCCTACGGCTTCGCGATTTCCAGAACCGTCATCAACCACATAGACCCGAAGTCTTCCGGCGTATTCTTGGTCTGCAATGGAAGCCAGGCACTCTGAAAGTGTGCGCGGATCCTCGTTGAAGCAGGGGACGATGACATCCACGCTGGGCAGTTGATCGGAGCCGACGAGATCCTCCAACGCCGATGAGTCGTTTGTCGGCAGAGCATAAATCCCCTGCATGCTCTTATAAGCAGTCGAGAGCAGTGCATAAAGCGAAATGGCCACAGTGCTGGTTGTACCAAGAAGAGTCATGGGATCTCGTTTGTTCAGTGATGTTGAGGAAATGAGCGGATTACAAATCCGCGCTCATGAAGTGCTGGAATCAGACGGGACAGCGCCGTGACCGTCTGGTCGCGCAGACCGGCGTGAGCGCCCTGGCTCAACTCGCCGGGAGGGCATCCGTCGTGCAAGAGTACGATTGCGCCCGGCCGGACAGAGGCGAGCACGGTATCGATAATCGCGTCGACCCCAGGGCGAGACCAATCTCGAGGGTCGACGGACCAATGGAGGGCCGTCAGCCCGGCGATCTGTGACGCTGTGAAGACTTCTTCGCTCCAGGCGCCGTAGGGCGCGCGAATATAGCGCACCGAGGCCTGAGGGCACGCCCTCATGATGGCGCCGTTCGCTTCAAAGATCTCACGTTGCACTTCGCCGAAGCCGCATTTGTACAGATCCGGATGAGTCATCGTGTGGTTGCCTAGCTCGTGCCCTTCTGCAAACATTCGTTGGATTAGATCCGGGTGCTCTAAGGCGTAGGCGCCGATGACGAAGAAAGTCGCCGGCACCCGCTGCTCTGCCAACACATCCAGAATCTCCGGTGTGAAAAGTGGATTGGGACCGTCGTCAAACGTCAGATAAACGCTGCGACGGCCGGTGCCGTCAGAGCACTCACGGCGCACTTCGTACAAGCAATCGGGACGGCTCATAGCTCTGGTCCGTTCCGATCGATCATCGTGCCCGTGGGCCATTCGCTGATCGGCCGTCCAACTGGCAGAACAATGGTGAGTGCGTCATCGATGCGTGTGGGCGGCAGGTCGAGGCGCGCCTCTGGTCGGGTGGAGCGCACGCGAATTCCCGACAAAACGGCCAAAGGGCTGTATCGCCGCCCGAACCTCTCAACATGATTCCGCAGCGCGTCCCGGACGGTTCCGAAAGCGAATGGAACGCCAAGCTCCTGCAGTATTGGAAGCATGACATGGATTGAATGGGCGATTCCGAGACCCTCAAGATCCGGACGTACCCCGTACAGGCCCAGCTCAGCCACCAACAGATCGACCGCGTCAACCTTGATGAAACGGCGCAGTATGCCCATGTGAGCCGCTACACCGCTCGAATCATAGGCGATTGCGCGGAGTTCAGGCCTGGCTCCGGCCCAGCTTCGACTACCTTCGAACGGTTCTGCGTTGGACGCCCCAGTCGGCCCGTAGGTATTACGAAAGAACTGGGCGAGCTCGACGTGGTCCGAGAGTTGCAACTCGTTTTCCCAGCACAATTTCCACTGCACCTGAGGGCGCATTCAGGACCTCTCTTCAAAATAGTTTCTTGCGGGCCGCATTACCCGGCCAAAGCGGCGGCGTTGTTGGCTGCACTCAACCGTTGTCGTTGGCGAAGGTGAGCCAGCCGGTGGGGCTCGCCAATTAGCTCTCTCGATGTTCCCGCCCGTGTCGCGGCGCCGTCGATTTGAGCTTGACGTCGGTCATTTACGTTCCTCTAATGCATGGTTCGTAAATTCGTAAAATTGATTGTTTAGATGATGCCCATCCACACGCTGGATAGATCAGGATATGCGGTTTAAGGGGCTGGATCTGAATCTCCTCGTTGTGCTGGACGCTCTGATCAGGGAGCGTAAAGTCACTGCCGCGGCCAACAGTATTAACCTGAGCCAGCCGGCCATGAGCGCCGCCGTCGCTCGGTTACGCGCCTACTTCAGCAATGAGCTATTTACGATGAACGGCCGCGAGCTCATTTTGACACCGCGCGCGGAGGGGCTTGCCCCAGCAGTCCGGGACGCATTGCTGCACATCCAGCTATCGATTATTTCCTCCGACGCCTTTAACCCAGCCCAATCGGATCGTCTCTTCCGAATCATGCTTTCCGATTACCTCACGCTCGTGCTTTTTAAGAGGATCGTAGAGCGTACTGCGCGGGAAGCTCCCGCCGTCCGCTTCGAATGTCTGCCTATTTGCGACGACCCCGAGGAGCTTCTCCGGCGCGGCGACGTTGATTTTCTGATTATGCCGGAAGTGTTCATGTCGAAACATCCTCGCGCAGCCCTGTTCGAAGATATGCTCGTATGCGTAGGCTGCGGCACGAACAAGCAGCTGTCAGAGCCACTTACATTCGAGCGATACTTGTCGATGGGGCATGTCGTGCTCAAATTCAGGCACACCCGGCAGCCCACCATGGAGGAGTGGTATTTGCTCGAGCACGGTTTCGAGAGACGTATCGAGGTCGTCGTACAGGGCTTTAGCCTGATCGCGCCCGTCCTATCAGGCACCAACCGCATCGGGACCATGCCCTTACGGCTGGCGCAGCATTTCGCAAAAACAACACCCCTGCGGATTGTCGGACTTCCGCCGCCACTTCCTCATCCCGCATTCACGGAGGCCGTCCAATGGCCCGCGCTTCACAATACTGATCCGGCAAGCCTGTGGATGCGGGAAATGATGTTGCAGGAGGCATCTCGCCTGGCGCCTTTGCTTGAAAGCTATTGAGCGTCTCGGGCTTCCTGGAGGCGGTCGCGATCGCGTAGGAGCGGTTGCCATTCGGGCGTCAGGCCTTTGGCTCGGCAGAGCGGCGCAGTTCCTTGCTGAGTACGAGGGCCAGGAACGAGCAGAACACATGCCCGGGTTGGTGCTGAGTTGACTGCCGCCTCCGATTTCGCGTGCGAAGTCCCAGAAGATGTCTAGCCCCACTCAAATGCCAACTTTGCCGGCCTTGCCGGGGCTTTTCACGCGCGGCCAGGCGAGGAGATGCCGGTCGACGAGGTCAATCCCAATGGACTGTGCCGGCCTCGCTCGGCTACTGGCGTGAGGCATCCTTGACGACACCGCCCTGCACCGACAACGTCGAGATGTTGGCAATGAAGCCGGTCGCGATTGACGCTGCGGATGTAGGCAATTTACCTCGCGCTTCCGCCTGAACGCGTGGCCGATCCGTTCACCCAATTGGCGCTTCATCCTGGGCCGCGGCTGAGGCCTGTGGGGTGCGGCTACCCCGCGTGGATGGGATCATCAATCAACTTTCTCTCATTTATGAAAGGAAACTTCCCCGCTTACGATAGAAGCCATCAGTTTCATATATTTTCCGGCAGATGAATGTCGAACGGCAGAAATGTCTGTCCTGGTGTTTCAGCAGTGCCGGTCTCGATAGCCCGCGTCATCAGCGTTATCAGCTCCTGGGAAAGCCGGCGCATTGGCGTGGCGACCGCCATCGTGATGATGTTATCAGCGAGTGCCGCCCGAGATTCCGGCGTGATTTCATTCACGATCGCGACGAGATCGCGACTTTTACCCTCTTCCCGGACCGCGGAGATGGCGCCCTCCATGCCGCCCCCGGCGACATAGAAGCCGACGAGCTCGGGTTCCCGCTGCATGAGATCAAGCGTTGCCTCGTAGGTGACCTGCCGTTTCTCCAGGTTCACAAGCGGATCGAGCACCTCGAACGTCGGCGCGTTCTCACGGCAATAGGAGCGAAAGCCGACGTCACGGAGCTCGTGCCCCTGGAAACGATGGCTACCGACAAACACCGCCACCTTGCCGGGCCGTTTTGCGACCTTGGACACCATCCAAGCGGCCGTGCGCCCCACCTTGCGGTTGTTGAGGCCGATATAGCCCTGTCGCACGCCGGCGGCGAAGTCGGAAAGCAGCGAGAAAACCGGAATGCCTTTGGCCTTGAGGTCCTCAACCGCTGTCGTAATTTTTGGGTGGTCCGGTGCCACCATCGCGATCGCATGGCAGCGTGCGCCCAAATCCTTGAGCGGTGCGATTAGGTCGCTCGGCAAATGTGACGGGGCGAATTGGATGAGCGGAATGCCGTGGAAGGACTGGGCCAAATTGACCGACGCTTCGACCTCGCGCGCAAAGTCTTGGTAGAAATGCTGGGCCGGTTTTCTCAAGATGAAGCCCAGACGGTAGCACGGTAGGTCTCGCCGCAAGCGCTGCTTGATGAGCCCGGCAGCATGATAGCCGATCGCGTGGGCGGCGTCGTGGACCCGCCGCGCGGTCTCCTCGCGCACCGGATGGCGGGCGTTCAGAACCCGATCGACCGTTGCTACGCTGACTCGGGATTCGCGGGCGAGATCGGCAATTGTGGGGCGCTTGGTCATGGGTCCTATTCTGATTGGTTTTTGACGCAGGCTGGCTCTCTGTCACCTAGCGCGATTCGACAATGGTTTCGGGTGGGCAAAGTGAAGACGCCCGCATACTGAATGATCGACAGCGTATTGGACTACTCCAGACGTAGACCGGCCGGGTATAACGGAAGGTTCATTCGCTTAGGGCGGCGATGATTTGCACTCACACATTTAGCGCTTCTGATACATGGTTCGTGAGGCGCCGTTTAGAGCCTGCGAGTCGATCGTTCAGGTCATGTGACCAGCTTGCCGAAACCGGTCGCGGTGCGTCGACCTTACTCGGCGGAGGATAGCCGGTTTGATGCCTCGGCAAGCTGATTACCGCAGAAGGCGGCTTTCATCTGCGCTTGGTCCAATTCTCCTTCCCAGCGGGCGACGACGAGGGATGCCACTGCGTTACCAACGCAATTAGTCAACGCCCGGCATTCGGACATGAAGCGGTCGATGCCGAGTATCAGTGCCATCCCAGCAACGGGAACACTCGGAACTACGGCGAGCGTAGCAGCCAGGGTGATGAAGCCCGCACCTGTGACACCTGCAGCGCCCTTGGAGGAAAGCATCGCAACGAGCAGCAGCAGCACCTGATCGCCGATTGACAGGTCCGTGTTCGTCGCCTGCGCGATGAAGAGGGCCGCCAGGGTCATGTAGATATTCGTGCCGTCCAGATTGAACGAATATCCGGCCGGGATGACGAGACCCACAACCGAACGCCTGGCGCCCGCCTTCTCCATCTTCTGCATGAGCGAGGGGAGCGCGGCCTCCGAGGAGGACGTTGCGAGCACAAGCAGCAGCTCTTCCTTGATGTAGCGAATGAGAGAAAAGATCGAAAAGCCGTTGTAGCGGCAGACCGCGCCGAGAATCCCGAACACGAAAAGAAAGGCGGTGAAATAGAACGTCGCGACCAGCATCGCGAGGTTCACGACCGAACCGATGCCATATTTGCCGATCGTGAAGGCCATTGCGCCGAAAGCGCCGATCGGCGCGGCCTTCATCAGAATGCCAACGAGCTTGAAGACAGGCGCGATGAGCGCCTGAAGGAAGGAGACGACAGGCTTGCCCGTCTCTCCGGCCGTTGCCAGCGCCATGCCGAACAGAACCGAGAAGAACAGGACCTGCAGGATGTCGCCTTCCGCGAAGGCACCGACAATCGTTGGCGGGATGATGTTCATCAGGAAGCCGGTGACCGACTGCTCGTGGGCCTTTGCGGCATAGGTATTCACGGCCTGGACATCGAGCGAGGCCGGATCGATGTTGAGGCCGGCGCCAGGCTGGACGAGATTGGCGACGATGAGGCCGACGATCAGCGCGAGCGTCGAGAAGGTGAGGAAATAGACCATTGCCTTGCCGGCGACCCGGCCGACCTTGTGAAGATCGTTCATGCCGGCAATGCCGGTCGCAATTGTCAGGAAGACGACAGGCGCGATGATCATCTTGACCAGCTTGATGAAGGCATCACCCAGCGGCTTCAGGCTCTCGCCGGTCCCCGGATAGAAATAGCCAATTGCGACGCCGAGGGCGATGGCGGCAAGCACCTGCGCGTAAAGCTTGGCATAGAAGGGTTTGCGGGGCGCGGGACTCGCGCCGCGGACTTGTGCAGCTGACACTGTTCTCTCTCCCTGACCGGATCGAGGTGGCGTGACTTCTCCCGGGCTTCTCCCTATCGCGGCGCTCCGGTCGAACGCTGCACCAACGCCGCCGCAATACCCATGCCAAATGGATCCGCATGACCTGAACTGACGTTGGGCTCGCCAATGATCGGATGCGGTGGCACAAGACGGGAATGACAAGGCCGCCGTCCAGCACGCGCTTGATGTTCTCCGGCAGATTGCCGGTCGATCTCTCTGGCTTGCGGTTTTGCTGCACATCGTGGTGGGCTCCTCGGTTTGCCGACTTTGGGAAGGGCCGCATCGCTGGCACCAGAGCGGAGAATTGCCGTGTTCTTTGCCGCGCTCCCGCTGCAGCGACAGCTTGAAAGCGACGTCGAGACGTAGGGATTGACGCCGCTGGTGCTGACCGCGACGATGCGGTTCAGAAGTTCCGAGCACCGCCGAGAAAGCCGCGCTCGACCGCCAGCTTCGCGCCTTCACACGCGACGCCGCCGCCTTATCTGCGTCATCAATATCGAGGAAATGGCGGTTGCCGCGACCGACCAGTGTCGTCGGCAGTGATTATTGCTCCCGCCCCTGGTTCGCAGGCGCTGGTGAATGGCACGGCCCGGCAATTTATACTCGGCGCGGTCAGCCGCTCGGGCACCGCATCGCCGGCGCCGTATTTCTGTCGTTCAACATCCCGACAAAAATTAGAACTGATGAATTCTATCATAGGCAGCGAGGTTTCGTTTCACGAATGAAAGAAAGCTCGATTGACTATCCCGCCTCGCTCCAGTCTTTTGAAAATCAACGTGTGGTTGCCCCCGTGCAAGCCGAGAACGTGGCCAAGCTTCGTGGAGGGAGAGCCAAGCGATGCGTCAGGGGTCGACCCGCTTTGCACTCGACCACACGGCGGTGGCACGAGTTCACGTCAGAGCATTTTCGGGCTTGCCCGCGACGTCGCGGGCGCACATGCCGCCGGCATGCATTTCATGGCGCGAGATCGAGGATCACATGCACCACAACATTCCCAAATCAGAACAAAATGCCAGCGAGTGCCGCATTTCGCTTCCGGATGCGAAAAGGGCTTACCCAAAGTCCGAGACGAACACCGCGGTCCCTTTTGTGCCATCGCACGAGCACGCGCTTACCGGCATCTTCGAAATATCGAAAGTACTCACCGACCCCGCCCGGCTCGAAGTCACGTTGGCCAAGGTCGTCGATCTCCTGCCCTCGTTTGTGCAGATGCGGCACGGCATCATCGCTCTCTTCGACGCTGAGGGCATACTGGACATCACCGTAGTCACCGGCTGCGACGAGAACAGCGATGAGCGCTCCCGGATGCGTCTGCCGCGCAAGGCAATCGATCGGATTGTGACGACGGACACGCCGCTCGTCGCCGAGAACATAGCGGTGCATTCGGCCTTCACTGCCGCTGACATAGAGGTGCTTGGGGCCTCCGACCCCGTGTCGTTCATCGGCGTTCCTATTCGTGTTGATGGGAACGCCGTAGGCACGCTGACTATCGACCGCGCCTTGGACAGCAGGTCAACGTATCGGCTCGATTATGATGTCCGGCTGCTCACCATGATCGCCAACATGGTGGCACAGACAGTCAAGTTGCACCGCTTCTCCGCGGGCGACCGCGAACGACCGACAGAGGTGGAAGATCGGCTGCAAACGCAATTCTCTGATGTCAAGCACCCTGCACCGCAGCGCAAGAAGGTTCACGTCAAGGGAATGATTGGCGACAGTCCGGCGCTAAGCGCGCTGCTCGAGAAGATCGCAGTGGTAGCCAAGGCAAAGACCACGGTTCTGTTGCGAGGCGAATCCGGTACCGGGAAGGAGCTGGTCGCCAAGGCAATTCACGAGTTGTCGCCGCGCGCCAAGCGGCCCTTCATCAAACTCAATTGTGCAGCGCTGCCAGAGACAGTCCTGGAATCCGAATTGTTCGGTCATGAGAAGGGTGCCTTCACAAGCGCGTTCAATTCCCGCAAGGGTCGCTTTGAGCTCGCCGACAAGGGGACGTTGTTTCTGGATGAGATCGGCGAGATCTCGGCCTCCTTCCAGGCAAAGCTACTGCGCGTGCTGCAGGAGCAGGAGTTTGAGCGCGTCGGCAGCAACCAGACCATCAAGGTCGACGTTCGCGTGATTGCCGCCACGAACAGGAACCTTGAAGAGGCGGTTGCAAGGAATGAGTTCCGCGCCGACCTATATTATCGCATCAACGTGGTTCCCTTGCTGGTGCCGGCATTACGCCAAAGGCGCAGCGATATTCCGCTCCTCGCAGCTGAGTTTCTCAAGAATTTCAACGATGAGAACGGCCGTACGCTGACCTTCGATGCGCGTGCGATTGAAGTACTGATGAAATGTGAATTTCCCGGCAACATTCGCGAGCTTGAAAATTGCGTGCACCGGACAGCGATCCTGGCGGAGGGACTATCAATCGGGAGAAACGACTTTGCGTGCTCCCACGACCAATGCTTTGCCGAGGCGCTGCGGAAGAGCAGATCGGGCAAGGCCGCGCTGCAACCAGCGCCAATCCTCCCAGAGGCAGTGAATCCGGCCACGCCGCCGGATGCGGCCGCTCGTTCGGCCGCCACCACAGTCCCGCCTGCCGGAGCAACCCACTCATTGGGCGCGAGGACCACCGACGCCGAGCGCGTCATTGCTGCCATGGAAAGATGTGGCTGGGTGCAGGCAAAGGCGGCGCGCCTGCTTGGACTGACCCCGCGCCAGATTGGCTACGTGCTGAGAAAATACGGCATCGAGGTCAAGCGTCTGTGAAAGCATGACTCAGGCGGATTAGCTGAGACCGCTTAGCGGCTTGGCCCGCGCAGGGATGCAGATCCGCGTCCGCGTCAAGTCGATCCGACCGAGGACAGCCTGGCCGAATTCCCGTGGCAGCCGGCGTTGCGACCATCTTGTGAAAGGCGACGCTGCCATCGTCAATCCGTCCGCCATGTTGCTCTCGTTGCGAGCTCATACGGATGCCCTGTGCGACTGAAACGGAGATAAAATATGTCCGATCCAAAACTGCAAGCTGTGCTTTCGTCTCTTCCGCAAGGGACGCGACAGTTAGATGCTCTGCCGTCCAACGGACCAGCGCCGGACAGAAGTTTTGTCAAGCTGAATACGAATGAGAACCCGTTTCCGTTGCCGCCAATCATAATGCAAAGTGCAGTGGCGGCCCTCCAGCGCCAGTATCTGTATCCGGACGACGATAACATCAGCTTGAGGGAAGCAGCGTCCAATACCTATGGCGTATCCACGGATCAGGTCATCGCAGGCAACGGGTCGTCTGAACTGCTCGGACTCATCTACAGAGCTTTCCTCGCCCCTGGCGACAAGGTGGCGATGATATCGCCAGGGTTTTCGTTCAACCGCAAACTTGCCATGTTGCATGGTGCTGAGTTTCTCGAGATCGGATGTCAAACTCATTCGCTGCCAATGGAGCAATTGCTTTCCGGTCCGGCAAAAGACGCCAAGTTCATTCTGGTGGCCAATCCAAACAATCCGACCGGAACATTCCTCTCGATAAGCAATATCGAACGCCTCGTGGCACAATCGGATCGCCTGGTCGTCCTTGATGAGGCCTACGTCGACTTTGCACCCGATCACGGGCTGCGCCTCATCAACCGTTATTCGAACCTTCTGATCTTGAGAACATTTTCGAAGAGCTATGCCGCCGCCGGCATTCGCGTCGGTTTCGGTTTTGGTCACCCTGAGATTATTGGCAGGCTGCGCAACATCCAGAACGTCTTCAACATGAACGTGATCGGGCATGCGGTTGGTATCAGCGTGCTTGCGCATCGCGGCGCCTACGCAGAGAACCACAAGCACATCAGACATGAACGACAGCGAGTGACAGCCGCACTGTCGCAACTTGGATTTTCCGTAACGCCCTCCCACGCTAATTTCTTGCTAGCCCGTGTGCCAGCGGGACAGGACGGCTCATGGTGGCAAGCAGCCTTGGAAAGACAAAAGATACTCGTTGCCTACTTTCCGGACAATGGTTTGGAACATTGCATCCGCGTCAGCATCGGCACAAAAGAGCAATTGGATGCATTTCTTGCTGCCGCTCGCGATATAGTTGGAAGCTTAAACATACCAAGCACCACGGGCAGGGGAGCGTCAGACTCTGCTTGTTCGGTACGCTGACGCTAATCCGAGATCACACACTGCTATCTTTCGACTTGCTTGGTCATCCCAGCAAGAGAACAGCCTGCTTTAAAATCGGGGACAATCGAGTGACAAACGTCTTTCCTTCAAACCTAGCCTTCGGCATCTTCGATCATCTGGACGAGGACGGCCGCGATATCGCCCGGCAGTACGAAGATCGCCTGATATTAGCAGAGGCGTGCGATCAGCTAGGGTTCTATGCCTATCATCTCGCAGAGCACCACTGTACCCCCCATGGGAGAGGTCCATCGCCGAATCTGTTCTTATCGAGCGTCGCCCAGCGCACCCGGCGCCTGCGTCTCGGACCCTTGGTGATGCTGCTTGCGCTTTATCATCCGCTGCGTGCGTTCGAAGAGATCTGTATGCTGGACCAGTTGAGCGGTGGCAGGCTCGAACTGGGCATAGGGCGCGGTGCTCTCCCGATCGAATTGGGTTACTTCGGGATTGGTGCGGACGCGGTGCCGGGCCGCTATGCGGAAGCCAGCGAAATTCTTGTTGAAATACTTGTTAATGCCATGAAGGTTGGCACGCTGTGCTATCAAGGCCGCCATTTTGAGCTCAATGACGTTCCTTTGACGCTAAGACCTCATCAGCGTCCACATCCGCCGACATGGGTCGCCGCGAATCGACCCGAGACCGCAGCCTGGGCCGCTGCGAATGGAGCAAACATCGCGTGTGTAGGGCCTTCCTCTTCTGTTCGCAAAACTACAGATGCCTTCCGCGCCTATCGAGAGGACAACACTGACACCGGCGATCGAGCGCCATTTATTGGATTGCTCCGCATGGTCGTGGTTGGGCGTTGTGACACACATGCCTATTCGCTCGCGGCACCTGCTTACGAACGATGGCTCAAGAGCTTCCAATTCCTTTACGAGCTTAACGCTATCCCCACTCCACCAAACCTGCCGCTGACCTTCGATGCGGCAGTCGAGAGTGAATTGTGCGTGGTAGGATCAGCAGCGTCTGTGCGAGAAGCTCTGCTTGGTCAGTTGGAAGAGGCAGGTGCCAACTACCTTCTTTGTCAACTGGCATTTGGGAATCTGCCGCTAGACGCTTCCCTATACACTGCGACGACCATTCAATCCGAAATCATGGCTCGAGTTGGCTGACCAGGCAATTTTCGGAAGGTAAAAATAGCAGCGCTCCCTGGCATCCACGTGCTCGAGCGTGCACGTGGTGGAGACGGCAAGATCGGGACGGAGGCCAAACTGACGCACGAGCGGCAGCACAGATTGCCGTGTTTGTGCGTTGGCTGGCGTCTAGGCTCCGTGAGAGCCTGCACGATCCTAAGGAGATGATGGCCGAGCGCGTCACGGTGCCGGCACGCGTCTGCTCGTCGCGCTCGCGCTAGTCGTTGCACATAGCCCGCCGCAGAGGTTCTTCTCGCCCGGGGCGGCGCCGGTGCGGCGCCCAGATCCAGCTTCATCAGCGGCTCGGCGGTAGCAAAGCCGTCACTCGCTACGGCGCTGTTGAGGGCGCGCTCGCGAGCGGGTTTGCTACGCCGAGGGACACCACCTGGAGCGAGTTCGCCCGATGCCGCGGGGTGCACCGCGGTCGGGATAACGATGCTGAAGGAAATCGTTCGCAGCCGGTCTTCACGATCTGCGCGAGTGCTTTGCATGAATGCTGCCTGCTTCCTCGTCTTCGGCGGCCTGAGTGTCCGCCGGCACGCCCGAAGTCAATGCCAGTACCACAAGGCCGCCAAGACGTCAGGTCTCGGAGCCGGCTTGTACGGTCGTATCGTGTTCGGGAATATCGTCGAAGGAGGCGTAGTTGAGATTGTAGAGTTTGGAATACAGGCCCCCCACGGCTATTAGCTGATCGTGGTTGCCAGTCGCAACAACTTGGCCATTCTGAAGCACGATGATGCGGTCGGCACCCCGGATCGTGGCAAGACGGTGGGCGATGACGAGGCCAGTGCGCCCTTCAAGCAGCTTTATCAGAGCCTTCTGAATCTGCATTTCCGTGTAGCTGTCGATGTTGGCGGTAGCTTCGTCGAGCACGAGGATCTTGGCGTCGGCGACGAGGGCGCGGGCGAAACTGATAAGCTGGCGCTGTCCGAGAGATAAGTTGTCGCCGCGTTCGCCAAGTTGGGTCTCATACCCGTCGGCGAGGCTCATGATGAAGTCGTGGGCGCCGACCGCCTTGGCCGCCTCGATCACCTTGTCGCGCGTGGCCTCTGTCTTGTGGTATCGAATGTTCTCGAAGACCGTCCCGGTGAACAGGAACGGCTCCTGCAGCACCATGGCGACCTGACGGCCGAGCGATTCCTGGGTGAGATCGCGCACATCATGTCCGCCGACCAGCACTTGGCCCTGCTGAACATCATAGAAGCGGTGGACCAGGGCCATCGCACTCGATTTGCCAGAACCGCTCGGCCCGACCAGTGCGACCGTCTCGCCGGGATTGACCCGGAAGGAAACATTTTTCAGCACCGAACGGTTCGGATTGTAGCCGAAGGTGACGTCCCTGAACTCGACCGAGCCGTCCATTTCGGGCGAAAGCACCTCGGCATTGGGTTTGTCCTGAACATCGATCTTGACGTCGAGCACATCGGTCAGGCGCTTGCCTGAGGCCATGGCGCGCTGCATGACCGAATATTGCAGGGAGAGTGAGCGGATCGGGTCAAAGAAGCGCTGGATGTAAAATAGGAAGGCAACCAATATGCCCACATCTATGCGGCCATTCATGACCATCGAGCCGCCGACCACAATAACGGCGGCCATGGCGAGGCCGGTGAGGCCATCGACGATAGGCACCATGACCAGTGCATATTTGGCAGCGATCAGGTGGGTCCTGAGGTTGGCATGGGCCTTGTCGTCAAAAAGAATGGAATTCACCTGCTGGCGGTCCATGGACTGGACGGTGCGCACGCCGTGAATGGCTTCGGCCAGCGCGCCGTTGACCACGGAATTAGTCTCGTGTGCAGCCATGAAGGCGTCGCGGGCACGCGGCAGCCAGACAATGCGGACGATCACCAGGACCGGCAGGCCCGAGAGCGTCAGGAGGCCGAGGCGGAAGTCGAGCCACAGCATTACGAAAACGATGCCGAAGAGAAGCGCAACATCGCCTACGGAATATACCGAGGTTTCGAGGAATTCCTGTATGGAGTTGACGTCGCCTTGCAGGCGCGACATCAGGCGTCCGACCTCGGTCTTGTCCATGAAGGAGAGCGAAACCTTCTGCAGATGGCCGAACATGGCGCGGCGGATGTCGAACAGGACAGTTTCGGCCACTTTCCCAACCACCGTCTCCTGTATGTAGCCGGCGGTGAAATTGACCAAAATCGCCAAAACGAACGCGCCGACGGCCGCAAGCTGGGCTGAGCGATCGGTCCTTGCCGGGTTCATGCCCTGGTCGATCGCGGAGCGGATGATCAACGGGACGAGAAGCTGCGTCCCGGTGAAGATCAGCATTGCGGCAATCGTGATGACTACCCTGGCACGATAGGGACGGACGAAGGCCCAGATGCGCCGGAGGATGCTCTTGTCGAAAGCCCGGCCGAACATCTCCTCCTCGATACGGTGCGAGCCGACAACCGCGCGCGGAGGGCGTCTGCCGTCGTCACGTTCGGCTTCGAGTTCGCCGGCGCGGCCCTGGGCCATCAGCGGGCACCCCCATACTGGGTCATGATGTCATCACCCGGGCGCGTCTGGAGATCGTAAAGGGCCCTGTAGCATCCCCGCTTCGCCAAAAGCTCTTGATGCGTCCCGCGTTCTACTATTTCGCCCTTATCGACAAAAAGGATCTGGTCGGCGTGCATAAGCGCACTCAGCCGGTGCGCGATGATGATCGTCACCCGATCCTTGGCGAAGCGCCGCATCGCCGCGCGGATGCGCTGCTCGGTGCCGGCATCGATCGCGGCCGTTGAGTCGTCGAAAACGACGACGGAGGGGCGCAGCATCATGGTGCGAGCAATCGTGAGACGCTGGCGCTGGCCGCCAGAGAGAGAGACGCCGCGTTCGCCCACGACCGTCTCGTAGCCTGCTGGGAGCCCGAGTACGTAGTTGTGGAGCTGGGCGAATTCGCCAGCGCGTTCTATTCGCTCTCTCTTCGCCCAGGGATCGCCATAAGCGATGTTGTTCTCGATCGTGGTGGTGAATAGGAATGCATCCTGCTGTACGACGGCGACCGCCTTGCGAAGCGTCGCGAGGGTGACATTGCGTATGTCCTGGCCGTCCAGCGTGATGGCGCCACCGGTCACGTCGTAAAAGCGGGGGACCAGATGAGCCATCGTCGATTTGCCCGAACCGGGCGGACCGACGATCGCGATCGTCTCGCCTCTACAGGCCTCAAAGCTGAGGTTCTTCAGAATGGCGCGGTTTTCGGCGCTGGGGTACGCAAACGAGACATTGTGGAAGCGCAGAGTGCCGTCGCTTATCTCGAGCGGTCTGGCCTCGAGAGCATCCCTGATTGCGATCTCCTGGTCGAGGAGACCGAAAAGCCGCGAACCGCAGCTAGAAGCGCGGGCAAAGGCATTGACCATGAGGCCGATCTGGCGGACTGGCATTTGCAGGATTGTCATGAAGGTCAGGAAGGTCGCCACCGTTCCGACGCTGATCTCGCCAGCGACGAGCTTGCTGCCACCGATCCAGAGCACCAATCCCATTGCGAAAAAGAAGGACAAGGTCATCGCCGACGTGCTGGGCACGTAAATGTCGACGCGGTCGTTGGCGAGGTCGAGCGCGTTCTTCGAAGCGCCGTCGAACTTCAGCATCTCATAGGCTTGAGCCGCAAAAGCGCGGACCACGCGGATGCCTGCGAGATTTTCCTCCATCACGCGGCTTAGTACCGAAAGCCGCTCATGCAGGTCGAGCCAGGTGGCGCGCAGCCTAAGCTGTGTGGCCGATGAGCGCCAGGCGACAAAAGGCACGAAGCTCAGCGCGACCAGGCCGAGCATGGGATCGGTCGAGATCATCATGTAGGCGCCGATCCCGATCAGCATGGTGAGCAGGACCACGCGAACGAGCGCGGTGGAAAAATACATCCGCACGCCTTGGAGATCGAGCATTCCGATGGTGATCAGATCGCCTGAATGGACCCGGTCGTGAAAGGAAAAGCTGAGACGCTGGATCTTGTCGTAGTAGGCGAGCCGCAGTTCGTACGCGACATGATGCCCGACGGCTTCGGCAAAATAGTTCTGCGCCATCGTGAAAAGGCCGCGTAGCGCGCTGACGGCGAGCAGCAGGAGAGCCGGGGTCCAGAGCGCTTGTCCTGCCGCGGTCCCCGCGACACCGCCCCCAATGGCTGTCTGGGTCTGGTCGACAGCCCGGCCGAGAAGCTGGGGAATGAGCAACTGGAGGATTGCCGCCATGATCGTCGAGCCCATAGCGAAGGCGACCTGCCAGGGATGCCGCAAATTCATACGCGTGATGCGCAACAGCGTACTCAAATCCCGGCCCCAGCGCGCCGCTTCCACATCGGTCAACGAATTCAGAGCGTTCGTTGCGCTGTCGATAGCATCACTGCTCACGGTTGTATTCCCGACTGCATTTTTCGCCTTCGAGGCAAGCCGAAGGACCAATCATCAAAGGGGCCCGCCATTGTTAATCCTGTCCACCACCTGCAGCAGTGCCCGTTCCTATAAGCCGAGCCGCGGCTTCACTTACTGGCATGTCGATCACCGTGATGCCGCTTGCCGCAAGGAAACGCGATTCGTTTCTGGTCAGCGTTTCCGCGTCCATTACTGCGCAATGTGGACCTCGGGAGCGCTTCATGATCTGCCTGGCGTAGGTGCGCAGCATCTGATCGTTGAAGCGGCAGCCAACGAAGAAAAATCCGCGGGTGATGCGCCGTTCCTTCACCACGTCTGGGATCGGTGTCTGGATATCGATTTCGGTCAGGACTTCGACATAGTCGGAATCTGCGACGAGAAAGTTTTGCGCCGGCCTAATACTCCCGTGAGGTGTATAGAGAACCGTCTTTGCCCCCGATCGGGGGTCGAGTTCCCTCCCGGACAAATCGTAGGTTTTCGTCCAAATGTTACCGATTTCGTTCGCCCGCGTGACGCCTTGTATCTCAACGACGTCCGTTCGGCCGGTCTCTACGAGAGCCGTGCGCATCGCGCCGTCGTACCAGCTGTCGACGATGAGGGAGAGCGGCAGCCTTGCGAGCCAGGCGTGGAGGAGGGTAGGCGCCACCGGCGCTGCGAATATGTCGGTCATCCAAGCTTGAAGCGTCCGGCGATGCCGGCGCTGTTCGATGAACTGCGCAACCGACCACATATTGGTGCGGATCCTGGAAGGGGCTGGCGCCCGTGCATTGAGTGCCGCGGCAACGACCTCGGGCGTATGCGGCACAGGCGGTTCCGTACAGTTGAACCCAAGAAGACCCGGACCGAGATAGGGGATCACCTGATCGGCGGCGAGCGCTTCCTTCGCCAGGTCAAGCAGCTTTTCGGCAAAACTGTCCCGCACGATGACCAGGTGGCCCGATGTCAGGATCGTGTTCATGCTCGTTTCCTCGCGACGCACCTTATGAACGGGCAGCATCAGTCCTCTTCGGAAACCTTCCTTGCCTCGACGGTGATCGGCAGACGCGTATCCCGTGGAAGATCGGGTAGGAGGAGCCGCCACCCGTTCCTGAGCGTCACAGTTCCGCCCCACAACTCTTCCTTCTCGAGCTTGATGATCGGCTCTTCGAGGTCCTTCTTCGGGACATACGCCGACAAGCCAGCATCGGTCCTGCGGATCATGACTTTCATCTGGCCGTCCCTTCATTGGTATTGCTATCAGCACTGCAGGGCACCTCGGCTTTGTCGAGGCTCATCAGTTCACGCGCTCGCATGCCGACGACTGTGCCACGGTCGATCCATTCGACCGCATAGATGAAGAACTGCTGGAGAAAGGTGCCAATGTCGCGCACATATCCCTCGTCGCCCTTCCGCACGAGATTTTCGCCGATCTCCCTGCCAGGATAGGTGCCGTCATTCTTTATGTGGCGAGTGGCACGTACCCGCTCTCCCGGCATGAATCGTGGAGGCCTGCGGATTTCGACCTCCTCTTCGCGTCCGAGCGACATGTCCGTTCCCTGATTTCTCTTGAGGCTGCAGATTGTGAACAAAGGCGTTCCAGGCGTCCTGCGCAGGCAGCCCCGACCATGTCGGCAGCCCAATGTCCGTCACGCAGGAACGCAGGTCTTCGGCACCGGGCATACCGAGGCACATTGCTGCGCATCGAAGACCCCCTCGCATTCGGTGCACTTTTGCGGCTCGATCACATAGCTCTCGCCTTTGAACTTGATCGCGCCGGAGGGACACTCGAATTCGCAGGCGCCGCATTGGGTGCATTGGGATGCGATGATCTTGAAAGCCATTTTAACTCCTGGTCCGAATGGATGAGACAGCTCAGGCCGTCGCCGCGAGTGCGGGGGTCCCAGACGCGGCCGCGTAAATCGCGCTGATTGCGGTCTCGATATAGTCGTGGGCATATGCGTCGGTGGCTTGGATTCCAGCGTCCGCGAGCTGACCCTGCGGGCAATTTCCGATCTTGGCGCACAGCACGAAATCTATGCCTTCAAGCGCTGCGATGACGCCATCGAGGGCGGCTTCTCCGCCCCAACCGCCGAGGCAATACTGCTCCACCTTCCGATGCCCGACAAAGCTGATCCCTCTCGGCGAGGCTTGATAAACCTGGAATTCCTTCGCATGGCCGAAATGTTCATTGACGCGGCCGCCGCCCTTGGTCGCCACCGCGAAGAGAAGGGACTTGCCGGGGCTCGCTGCCTTGACCAATCCGATCGCTTCTCTCCTAGCCGCCACGTGATCACGGCGCTCCTCCGCGACCAGCTCCCGATAGGCCTTGCGATTGCCGGCATCGTAGGTGACCTCGGCGGGGATCCGGTCGACTGTGAATTCCTGGCCACGATCCTCTCCGAGCAGGCCGACGGCATCTGCCCGGCACTGCCGGCAGTGGCGCATCAACTGGGCGCCGCCTTCGACACGATCCTGAAGAGCCTTCATCTCCATTGCGTTTGGGCCGCGTTGCCCGCTCAGTCCGTAGTGCGTGCCGTGCGCCGGGTCCGAAATCAGCGGCATGAGGTTGTGCAGGAACGCGCCTCGCTCCTTGACCCATCTATTCACCTCGATCAGATGCTCATCGTTCACGCCGGGGATCATCACCGAATTGATTTTGGTGAGAATGCCGCGCGCGGTCAGCATCTCCAGACCCAACATCTGCCGCTCGTGCAGGATCCGGGCGGCTTCGATGCCGACGTAGCGGCGATGGTCGTAAAAGATCCAAGGATAGATCTTTGCACCGACCTCAGGGTCGACCATGTTGATGGTGATCGTCACGTGATCGACATTCATGTCGGCAAGCTCATCGACATGGTCCGGCAGCGCGAGCCCATTCGTGGAGATGCAAAACTTGATGTCTGGGATTTCCCTGGCAACTCGTTCGAACGTTGCCTTCGTCTTCTTCCAGTCGTAACAGGCATCGCCAGGTCCGGCGATGCCGAGCACGGAGAGCTGCGGCACCTCGTTGGCGACCGCGACCACCTTGCGTAGCGCCTGGTCGGGCGTCAGCTTTTCGGAGACCACCCCAGGCCGGCTTTCGTTGGCGCAGTCATATTTGCGATTGCAGTAGTTGCACTGGATATTGCAGCCGGGCGCGACCGCGACGTGCATGCGCGCGAAATAGTGATGCGCCTCTTCTGAAAAGCAGGGGTGATCCTTGATCTTTTCCCAGATAGCCGGATCCATGTCGTCCGGCTTTATCGACGAGCCGCAGGACGAAGACGCGCAGCCACCGGCTTTCACGGTGGCAAGCAACTGGTCATCGAATGTCGTGCTGAGGCTCTCAAGCGAAATTGCCGGTGCGGACATCGAACGGCTCCGTTGCTGGGTGAATGTCGCAGTTCAAACCGCAAGAGCTATGCCAGCTCAAAGAGCGGGTTTGGTTCACGAATTGGCTTTCGTGTCGGATTCCGTCGGATTGCTCCGACACACCTTTGTCGGGCTTCCGACAGTGGACAAGCAAATCGGGTCGCGAAGGCTACCAGCCTTGGGCGCGAAGAGTGTGAGGGAGACTACTCCGGGCTTACGTTTGGCGTCATCACGACGTCTAGAATTTCTTCACCTCGATGCCATGCCGGCGCAGCGCGTAGCCGATTTGCCGCGGCGTGAGGCCGAGGATACGAGCCGCCCTGGCCTGAACCCAACCGGCCTTGTCCATCGCGTCGATCAGCCGGTCGCGTTCCGTCAGACGCGGGGGACAAGCGGGATCGTTCGGATCGCCGGCCGCTAGGGGAGATGCGTTGCCTGCGGAGGCACCGATGCGACTGGCCGGCAGCCGCAATCCGACCGGCACTGCGTTGACCCGTGCGAGATCGTCGATGGCATTGCCGCCATTCGAGCGGTCGGCTCGCTTCCAGAGGAGCCAGGAAAGGCACTGGCTCTTCTTACAGGCGAAATCGGATTGAGTGATCGTCCTTGAACGCGCAAGTGTGGCCGTCCTATGGACGCAGTTCTCCAGCTCGCGGACGTTACCAGGGAAGTAGCATTGCGAGATCAGGTCAAGCGCCGACGGTGCGAAGGCGAGTGCGCGATCGTTCTCCTTGTTGAATCGGTTGAGGAAGGCGTTCGCAAGGCGTGGAATATCGCCGGGTCGCTCTCTGAGCGGAGGCAGGATAATTGGCACCACATTGATGCGGTAATAAAGGTCGGCCCTGAACTCCCCTTTTATGACGGCCGTCTCGAGGTCCTTGTTGGTGGCGCATATGAGGCGCACGTCGACCTGTAGCGTTTTGGTGCCGCCGACTCGCTCCAACTCGCCTTCCTGCAAGACACGCAACAGTTTGGCTTGAAAGGCCGGCGAAATCTCGCCGATTTCATCAAGTAGCAGCGTTCCCTCATTTGCCAATTCAAAACGACCGGCGCGCTGGGAGATAGCACCCGTGAAAGCGCCCTTTTCATGCCCAAACAGTTCTGACTCCAGAACGCTTTCAGACAGTGCGGCGCAGTTCAATTTGACGAAAGACTTCTTCCTCCGACGTGAGAGCTTATGGATGGCTTGCGCAAAGAATTCCTTGCCGGTGCCGCTTTCACCCCGCAGTAGCACGGTGGAATTGGTCCCTGCTACGACCGAGACGGTTTCGAGCACCTGCTTGAGTGCGGGGCTTTCCCCGATGATCCCGTCGATTTTGACATCCGCATGCCGGGCAGGGTCGTAGGTCCTCCTCTCGTTGGGCGATTTCTCCGGTCTCCATTGCTCATGGACAGACCGCTGACGATCTGTACTCAGGATGCGATGGAGACGGATCGTCCGGCCGACAAGGTTGGCGACCATCGTCAGGAAGTATGTGTCCTCGTCGTCGCGAAAGTCGGTGGCGCCGTCTCCGGCGCGGTCGATCGACAATGTCCCAAGGATTTTATGATCAGCCTTTAGCGGGATACCGATAAAGGCAATTGGGATGGTGCCGCTGCTCGAAGATGTTTGAAGGTCCGCCTGAAATAGTTGGGACTTGCGGACGTCCGGTATGAACAGCGGCGTCCCCGTAGCGACGATTTGATCTGTTATGGCCTGTGGTATGACGCGGCGAGTGCCTGATTGAGGTGCGTGGGCATTGCCGGCAGTTGCGGCAATCTCCGGCTCTCCTTCAGCGTCCAGGACGACGATTGCTCCGTGACGCATCTGCAGAAACGAAGGCAGGATGTTCACGACATTGGCGAGCGTAATCTCCAGCTCGCTGGGGGCGGTCAGCACCTTCGATATCTCGTAGAGTCCCCTGAGCGCGATATCTGCTTGGGGCATGCTTTTGATGGGCGGTTCAGGGCGGGTATCCCGAGGTGCTACCTCGTCGACCCGATCTTGCGGTACGTGAGCCATGGAAACACCTCAGGGGTTGTCGTCCAGAGTGCTCCTCCTTTTGTATCTCAATTCTGAAAGCACAGTATTCACGAGCTTCTCTTCGTTGCGAGGCCATTCTAGCAAAGATAGACTTGGCCTTGGCCCCGACCTCAGGTGTACCAAGATTGACCCTGTTCCTCAGGTGTACCAAGATTGACCCTGTTGATACGGTGGTCATCCGAATTTGAAGAGCACTCCGAAGCCGCCGCGTGGATAGTTCCACTCGATCTCGCCACTGGTCTCGCACAAAATCCGGCAGGTGCCGCACTCCATGCAGCCGTCGGCGGTGATCTCCACTTGACCTTTGTCGTTCAACTCATAACATTTCGCCGGGCAGACGTGGGTCAGCGCGAGCAAGTTCGCGCTTGGCCTCTCGTGCGGTAGCACTTTGATATGCGGACGGCCGGAATCCACCAAGTAGCGGTTCTGGTAAAGCTTGTCCTCGACACGTGACTTCGTCACTGCGATCGTCATTTCGTCTCCCCTCAGCGCCACGCCAATGCAAGGCGGACCGCGTCGCTGACCAGCCCCCAGCGCGAGCGCGCCTTGATGAAGGCCGCCGTGGTCGCCTTTTCCTTCTCGGTCTTCGGCGTGCCGTCGACACGCATGAAGTTCTGCGCGGCTTGCGACACCAACCGCGGATAAGTCGTGAAGTAATTGCAGGAATTGGTGTGGAGCAAGGCCGGCATGTCTTTGTATTTCCTTAGGTCCTTGACCACGAAGGACTTGTCCAGCATGGCTTTGTAAAGGGCGAGATTCCGTTTGGTCATAGGACCGTTGCGGCTCTTGACCTCGATGATTGCCTCAGCCGCGATGCGGCCGGAGGTCATGGCGAGGTTCGAACCCTCGCGGTGAATGGCGTTGTTCAGTTGCGCGGCATCGCCGACCACGACCCAACCGTCGCCAAAGAGCTGCGGAATAGCCTTGTAGCCGCCTTCGGGAATGAGATGCGCGGAATATTCTTTCACTTCCGAGCCGGCAATCAGCGGCCGGATCGAAGGATGGGTTTTTAATGCGTCGAGGAGGACGTAAGGGCTCTCGACCATCGCGGCGAAGTCGGAGACGAGGCAGCCAATGCCCAGTGAGATCGACTCCTTGTTGGTGTAGAGGAAGCCGAGCCCGGCCATGCTGCGGGAGGTCGTGCCCACCGCCTCGATCACGCAGCCTTCATCGCCTTTGAGGCCGAACCGCTGCTCAATGACCTCTTCGGGGAGGAAATGCATTTCCTTGACGGCGAGCGCCACGGTTTGCGGCTTCGGCATCTCGCGCAGGCCGGCCCGCGTGCCAAGCAGTCCGCAGACACCTTCTGCGAGGACGACCACGTCCGCGTAGATGGCTCCGCCGGCCCGGTCTGTGCGGACGCCGATCACCCTGTCCTTGGCGTCACGGATGAGTTCCGTCACTGTCGTCTCGCACAGAACCGTCGCGCCGGCCTCGCGCACCTTACGCGAAAACCACTTGTCGAACTGGGCACGGATGATCGTGTAGCGGTTGGGCTTCGCCTCATTGAAGTCGTCCGACCGATAGTGAATCCCGGTATGGGATGTGTCGTCCATCACCCAAAGCCGCTGTTCAACCAAATGCCGCTCGAGAGGCGCATCGTCCCGGAAATCCGGGATGATCTTCTCCAGCATGTTCGCGTACATGATGGCACCCTGGACATTCTTGGAGCCTGGATATTCACCCCGCTCCAACTGCAGCACCTTCAGGCCGTGGCTGGCCATGGTGTAGGCAGCTGCGTTTCCGGACATGCCGGCCCCAATAACAATGGCGTCGAATTTTTCCTCAATCATGTCCATCCCTTAGCTCGCAAGCTTATCGCGACTGTGGGGCGACAGCCGCCGGGTGAAGGCTTCCGTCAGTGCGGGCAGGAAGCGGATCGCGTCGGTGACGATCCCGAGGTGAGCGAAATCGAAAATCGGCGCGTTCGGGTCGGTGTTGATGGCCACGATGAGATCCGCCCCCTCGACGCCAACCCGATGCTGGACGGCGCCGGAAATCCCGGCCGCTATGTAAAGCTTCGGCCGGATGGTCTTGCCAGTTTGGCCGATCTGCCGATCAGCTGGCATCCAGCTCTTCTGGACCAACGGGCGCGAACAGCCGTGCTCGCCGCCGATTGCTCGCGCGAGATTCTTCACAAGCTGCAGGTTTTCCGCCGCGCCTAGACCGAGCCCTCCCGCAACCACGACGTCGGCATAGGCAAGATTTGCCTTTGCCGACTGACTATCCGGCAGGAAGCCGAGGATTTTGGTAACGATCTCGTCCTCGGCTACCGAGAGCTTGTGCCGGATGACACGCCCGACCGGTTTATCCGCTCGCTGCGGCATGGGCATGACCCTCGGTCGCACTGTCGCCATCTGGGGTCGGAAATTGAGCGTATAGATCGTGCACAACAAGGAACCGCCGAAAGTCGGACGGGTGGCGGCGAGCGAACCGTCGGTATCCACATCGAGTTCGGTGCAGTCGGCCGTGAGCCCTGTCTGCAAGGTCGTCGCCACGGAGCCGGCAAGATCCCTGCCGAGTGTGGTGGCACCGAGAAGAAGGATCTCGGGTTTGTGGGTATCGACCAGATCCGTCATCGCCTTGGTGAATGGCTCGTTCCGATAGTCGGCGAGCAGCGGCGCCTCGACGATGTAGACAAGGTCCGCGCCATAAGCGAACGCTTCGGCAACGGCGTTCCCGATGGCCTCTCCCGGCGGTCCAAGCACGACCCCCGCAAGCTGGACCTGAAGCTTGTGTGCTAACTTGCGGCCTTCGCCGAGCAGTTCGAATGATACGGGATGGACCTGGCCGCGTTCGAGCTCGATGAAAACCCAAACGTGCCGGTAGTCCTTGAAATGCGCGGGCAGCTCCTTCTTTATGCCGGCACGGCCGGCGGCAGGGCGAGGCGTTTCTCGGTTCGCGTTCGACATCGTCTGATCCTTGCCCTCTCACGCGCCGCCGTTGAAGGCGAGCTCATGTTCCAATGCCGGCTGGCGGGTGAAGATTGCCGTGATGAGTTCGTCAGCGACATCGCGCAAGGCCATCTCGGCGGTGTCGATTTTTGCCGCCTTTTCCGCCCGCGCAGGAGGGGCGAAAACGCGCTTGACGACCGTCGGTGAACCGCGCAGGCCGCATTTGGTGAGATCCTCAATGCCGGCGTCGGCGGCACTCCATTTCAAGACCTGGCTGCGCGCGGCGCACAGGGCGTCCTGGATCGAGCCCCGGCGGATCTCGTTTGTGCCTTCCAGCATCGTGATCAGGCAAGGGAGCCTGCTCTTCAGCATCTGTGTGCCGCCTTCGGAGCGGCGCTCAACCTTGATCTCGCGCGCAGCAAGGTCAATAGAGGCGATCTTCGCGACATAGGTCAGCTGCAGGAGTCCGAGGCGCTTGGCGATGCCGGGCCCGACCTGGGCGGTGTCGCCATCGATCGTCTGCTTGCCGGTGAAGACGAGGTCTGGCGTGCCGAACGTCTCGCCAACCTTCGCGATTGCCTGGGAAAGGGCGAACGAGGTCGCCAGCGTGTCGGAGCCGGCAAAATAGCGGTCGGTCAAGAGCACCGCTCGGTCGGCGCCGTAACCGAGCGCCTTGCGCAGCGCGTCCTCTGCCATAGGCGGACCCATAGTGAGCACGGTAACTTCGCCACCATGGGCGTCGCGCAGTCTGAGGGCTTCTTCGAGGGCGAACAGGTCGTAAGGGTTGATGATGGTCGGAACACCCTGGCGCATGATAGTGTTCGTCACCGGATGGACCCTTATCTGTGCCGAGTCCGGCACCTGCTTGATGCAGATTACGATGTGCATTGGCGGTTTCTCTAGGCTCCTGTCCGGATGCGGGCTTGGCGGTTATCTCTTTGGTGCGCATCATTCGTGCCAACTGTTTTGCGCTGCCCCCTATTCCTAGAACTTCGCTTGGTTGCTTCTGAGGGCGCCGTGGTGATGACCAGATTTGTCGGCTTCTCGACATT
This sequence comes from Mesorhizobium sp. M1217, assembly GCF_040318275.1. Taxonomy (NCBI): domain Bacteria; kingdom Pseudomonadati; phylum Pseudomonadota; class Alphaproteobacteria; order Hyphomicrobiales; family Phyllobacteriaceae; genus Mesorhizobium; species Mesorhizobium sp. M1217. The sequence goes on from NZ_JAMYMA010000020.1 coordinate 91,571, forward strand.
GTCGCGTCGCAACCCGTGTCGCGGTCATTCCTGTCCGAACCGCTTCAGTACGGAGTCGAACGGGACAAAGGTGCGGCCCGGCGTGGCAGGTTTGTTCGGATCGTGGTCTTTGAGCACCTTGAAGACCCGGTGGGTGAGCGGCGAGGAAATCGCGAAGTCCTCGTAAGCGCGTTCGAGCGTCGCGCGCACCCGCGCGGCAATCACCTGGTCGGGCAGACCGGAGAAATCTTCTTCGGCAAGGTATTGGCCCACGCGCTTCATGATATGGAGCCGCGAGACATTCAGCACCTTCGGGTCATAGGAGACGCCAAGGACTGCGAAGAACTCCTCCGCAGCCGACAGGCGCTTCAGTCGTGCGAGGATGTCGGTGATATCGATGGGGCGGCTGTCAGCGGAACAATTCATTGCATTCTCCCTGGTCGGAAAACTGTGGTGTCGGTGCGCTCGCGCACGGCTGACCTGGACCCGCACAGCTCCGCGAGGGATGCCTCGCGGCACATTCCATCGTAGAGCTCGACCAGTTGAGTTGCAGTGACGGTCGATTTGGTCTCGGCCGCCTCGCGCCGGACGCGGGCCACCATCGCGGCTGCCAGATCCGGGTCGAGATCGCGACCGCTTTCGCTCAGCACATGGGCAATCGCAGTGGCGCCGGAATGCTTGCCGATGACGATACGCCGGCAGCGGCCCACGAGAGCCGGATCGAGCCCTTGATAAGTACGCGAGTCCTTCGTGGTAAAGGCGACGCCGGGCGCCTGCTCGCCATCGCGCAAGGTCGTATCGTTAAGAAAGACATGACGGGTCATGAACGGCACCCTGTTCTGCTGCCGCTCAGGCATGTACCGGATTGAACGTCTTCGAAGCTTCGCTTACCCGGCCCAGAACTGGGAAAGCTACGCAGCTTCCCCACGATCCCCGGCATGACCTCGAGCACCCGGTCGACGTCCTCTTCGCCGTTGTCCCGCGCCAAGGAGAAGCGGACTGCCGCGTGTGGCGTTTTCATCGCGCTCAGGACATGGCTCGGTTCCAGCGAACCGGAGGTGCAGGCGGAGCCGGAGGAACACGCGATGCCCACGCGGCTGAGGAGAAGTGGAATTCCATCACTTTCGACATGTTCGAAGGAGATGTTTGCGGTGTTGGGCAACCGTTCCAGGGGATCACCAGTGACACAGGTGCTTGGGATGCGCTGGAGAATCCCGTCCTCTAAACGGTCGCGGAGCGACTTTACCCGTGTGGTCTCGTCGTCCATGAATTTCAAGGCGAGTTCGGCCGCCATGCCGAGCCCGACTATGCCGGGCGTATTCTCGGTGCCGGCACGCCGGTTGTGTTCTTGGTGGCCCCCCTTGATCAGCGAGTGGAAATTGACGCCACGTTTTACGAAAAGCGCGCCGATCCCTTTCGGCCCGTGCAGCTTGTGGCCGGAGAGCGACAGCATGTCGATTGCGGTCGACTTCAGGTCCATCGGAAGCTTGCCGACCGCCTGCACAGCATCGGTATGGAAAAGGGCGCCCACTTCCTTGGCCAACTCGGCAAGCCTGGCCACGGGGAAGATCACACCAGTCTCATTGTTCGCCCACATTATCGAGACGATTGCCACCTGTGGGGTGAGGGCGGCCATATAGGCGTCGAGGTCGAGCCGGCCACGGCAATCCACCGGGATCCTGTGCACCTTGACGCGGCGGGTCTTCTCAAGATGCGCGCAGAGCGTCAGCACGGCGGGATGCTCGACCGCGGACGTAACGATCTCGGTTCGGTTGGGCGCCGCCTCGAGCGCCGAAAGAAGCGCTGCATTGTCGCTTTCTGTCCCACCCGAGGTGAAGGTGATCTCATCGTCGAACTCCGCGCCGATCAGAGCTTGCAACTGCCTCCGCGCCTTTCTCACCGCCGCACTGACTGAGGCGCCAAGAGCGTGCGCCGACGAAGGGTTGCCGAATTGATCCCTAAAGAACGGCAACATCGCTTGCACGACCTCAGGATCGACCCGTGTGGTTGCGTTGTTGTCGAGGTAGACAGGTTTCATGTGCGATCCTCAGTTGACCGGAATGACGCGAGCGCGCGACCGCCTCATTGAGCCTCTGGCGTATGCCGTTGATGATGATGGGCCCGAACTGGCAGCCGGCGCGGACGCCCGAGAGTTTGACGTAGACCGGATCGGCGTCGACATGGCCAGTCCGCAGTCGCCGCCGTCAGCCCGCAGGTAAGGACGCCCGAACACGACAACGTTATCGATAAGCCGAATTTGGCGCAGCGGCGCGATTTGGCCGCCAGCAGCTTGGGTGCCACCAGGAACCGAACTGTTTCGGGAGGCGACGTTCTTTGCATCCTACCTGAAGCGATTGCCGGTCCCAAGATCGGCTTCGACCTTGCCTTGTTCTTGAGGACAGGGACATCTGTTGTGCCGGCCATATAAGCCTCCTCTGCCGCAAATGAGTCCGTCGGCGGCAATCGCTTCATGGACCCGCACAGGCGCTTCGGGCGATCAACTGAAGGACTTGCCGCAGCCGCACTTCTCGCGCGCGTTGGGGTTATCGAAGACAAAGCCGGAAGATTCGAGCCCTGTGAGGAAGTCGACGGTCATGCCGGCGACATGCGGTTGGGAGCCCGCGTCCACGAACAGCTTGATCCCATCTGTCTCGGTGATCGCGTCGCCCTCGCGCGACACGCTCTCCAGGCCCATTAAGTATTTGAAGCCGGCGCAGCCGCCGGCCTGGACCATGATGCGAAAGCCTTCGGCCGGCTCGCTGGCGCGGGAAAGAGCAGTCTTGATGGCGGCAACAGCGTTGTCGGTGAGCGTAATCATGGCTCCATTCTCCTCAGTCCGGGACCTGCTTGCGCATCACGTTGCATGCACCGTGCCAAAGCGAAAAAATGTTTCAACACAGCGCGGCATCTCTGACCCTGCGGTGTTTCTTGTGAGTCCATTGCTGCGAAGGTGTCGGCCAACCGACACGTACTGTCGGGTTTGTCGGGTCCGCCACGCGGGATGTTGGGCCTGAGTGGTTGGCTGAACTCACATTAAACCAATGACCATTACAGAACACTCCTTCTGAGCTTGCTTCGACGCAATTGGCACGGTTTTTGAAGCTCCACTGGCGAGGCGGCAAGAGACTGCCGATCCACAATCGTGTCGTGGGTGCCCTCGCGATCGATGCGGCGAAGCAAGGGAGCAACATGTCAGGACTGGGTCAGACACGCTTTGTTTGGCGAAGCAGCGCCGCCCGTGGCATCCGAATGACCGATTGGCCGATTGCGACAACACCCACAATCGCTCACCACCGCCCGGTGGCCACCGACCGGCTCGATGAGATTCCATCGGCATGTGCCTGCTCGTGTCACTCGGGTCTCGCCGGTCCGATAGCACCCCCGGTTTTCGCGCGGGTGCGACGACGTGCGCACGCTGTCCAGCGACACTTTGTTCCCGGGCCAGCAGCAGATCAGGGTCGAGCATTACGGCGCGCCCGATCGGCTGAAGATTCACCGGCAGGGCAGCTGATCCTCACACGTAGGTGGAAGCAGGGGTAAGACATGGACCAGCGCGAGAAACCGTCGCCGGACGAAATCCGGCGGGCGTGCGAAGACAATCCGAAAATCCGGGAGCATGATCTCGCCGCTCGATTGGGCATTTCGGAAGCCGAATTGGTCGCGGCGCATTGTGGTCACGGCGCGGTGCGCATCGAGCCGCGCGTCGATGATCTGCTGACCGGCCTCGAGGCGGTCGGCGAGGTGATGGCGCTCACCCGTAATGAAAGTGCCGTGCACGAAAAGATCGGTGTTTACGACAAAGTGGTCACCGGCAACCAGCATGCCATGGTGCTCGGCGACGACATCGACCTGCGCATCTTCCCGAAAGCGTGGGCGTATGGCTTCGCCGTCGAGAAGCGCGAAGGAGCCGAGATCCGCCGCAGCCTGCAATTCTTTGATGCCACCGGCGAGGCGATGCACAAAGTACATCTCAGGCCCGCCTCGAACCTGCACGCCTATCAGAATCTGGTGGCAGAGCTCGTATCCTCCGACCAGGAGCCGATCATATCGGTCGAGGCGAGCGGGGCGCGCGATAACGCAGTGAGTCCAGACCAAGCCGCCACGGTCGACGACCTACGCGAGCACTGGAGCCGGCTGAGCGACGTGCATCAGTTCTACCATATGTTGAAGACACTGAAGCTCAGCCGCTGCCAGGCGATGCGTATGGCCGACGAGGATTACGTCTGGCTGCTCGACAATGATGCCGTTGGCGCCCTGTTCCAACAGGCGGCCGAAGACGAGATGCCGATCATGTGCTTTGTCGGCAATCGTGGTTGCATCCAGATCCATTCCGGCCCGATCAAGTCGGTCAAGCAGATCGGGCCGCGGATCAATGTGCTCGACGAGACCTTCCATCTGCATCTTAGGACCCATCACATCCGCGAGGTCTGGGCCGTGCGCAAGCCGACGAGGGACGGTCACGTCACGTCCATTGAAGCCTATGGCGCCGACGGCAACATGATCATCCAGTTCTTCGGCACGCGCAAAGAAGGCGAACGCGAGCGCAGCGACTGGCGGTTTCTGGCCGAGAGTCTGCCACGCGTTCCCGGTCCGACCGACAGGGATGTGTAGAGCCCGACAGGCCCTCGGATTGAACCGGCCGCCATAGGACTCGGCACCACGTTCCGACAGCGGCTCGCGAGGAGATATAGGTCCATGTGCGATAGAGCTTGCCGTCGTAGCGCATACGGACGGTCAGGTGTGCACGCCGGAATTGTCCGCATCGATACAGTCAAGCTCGTCGTCGGCCGGACCGCTGCGGACGAGTGCATCGCCGTCTAGCCGGAAATCCTTGCAGCGGCTGCGAGCGATACAACGCATACGCCATCAGCGCCGAACCGAAGCTCGGCTCGATCTTGTTGATAATTTCGATCATCGCACGCAAGCGCCGCCGGGTCCTGTCGGACCGCACCCGATCCTTGCGCGGGATCGCGTCGTTGCTCAATCCGGGCCGTGCGAACGATCTCCTCGCTAGTCGACCGGAAGGCAGTGCAGCAGCAGCCAGGCCGAACAGCCCGGTGTCGCGGACTCGACAAAACCGACCGTGGATGTCGGTTGTCGGACGTTGTCCCAAGAATGATGGACAGGTGATCATCAACTTAGCGGCGGCGGGCCCAGTGCAGGCTGGCATCGCTTGGTGCAGCGCCATGGGTAACGCCTATCCGGCACGCGACTTGCTTTGACAATTTGATCAGCAGGGCGTCAGCAGTGCGTCACGGAGCTCAGCGGTGATTGACCAGCCTCTCAACCCTAACTGGATAAGCGGCGGCTTTGCTTCATGACCGCAGCGCTGCGGAGATGCCCCTTCTGATTGACTTCGATCTCATCCGCGCTGGTGCAGGTGGGCTGTATCGGGCGACAGAATCTAGAAGGCGCCCGACAAGAGACGTACCCATGCCGGAATCGACTTTATGAACAGCGGTGCAATCTCAATCGAGCCATGAACGCCAATGTAGAGAAAGCAAAATGGCGACCAACCCCGTTCCAGATCATGTCCCGCCCGAAATGGTGAGGGACTTCAGCCTGTTTACGTCACCAGGGATGTCACCGACGCCCAACGGGGATCCGCAAGCAGCCGTCGCTTGCGTACATGCCGGGCCGCCGATCTTCTATTCGCCCTGCAACACGCGCGATGGGCGGGGTACCTGGGTCATCACTCGCGCCAGTGACCAGCGCCGGGTGCTGCAGGACGCCGAAACGTTTTCGAGCCATCGCAGCATCTTCGCGTCCGCGCTTGGCGAAAACTGGCCGATGATCCCGCTTGAACTGGATCCGCCTGCCCATGGCGTTTTTCGCACACTACTCAATCCGCTGCTTTCGCCAAAGCGGGTGATGGCTTTGGAACCGGCTGTCCGCGAACGGGCGGTCGAGCTGATCGAGAGGATCGCCGCGTCGGGCACAAGCTGCGACGTCATGAAGGATTTTGCATTTCCTTTCGCGGTGAGCATCTTCCTTCGCTTTCTGGGGCTGCCGGATGACCGACTCGACACATTTGTCGGCTGGGGGAAAGATCTGCTTCACGGTAACGATGTGAAACGCCCGGCGGCGGCCCGGACGATCGTGGCATTCATCGACGAACTTGCAGCCATGCGGCGCGAGGAGGCGGTTGACGATTTCATGACCTTTATCGTGCAGGCACAGGTCGAGGGCCGCCGGCTGACGGACACCCAAGTCCGCGGCATCGGCGTGCTTGTCTTCGTCGCTGGGCTCGACACGGTCGCAGCAGCTATAGGCTTTGACTTGGCCTATCTCGCGCGCAACCTCAAAGATCAGCAATTGCTTCGGAGCGAACCGGACCGGATCGTGCTCGCGGCCGAAGAATTGCTGCGCGTCTATCCGACCGTTCAGTTGATCCGCGTGGCAACGAAAGATATCGACTTCGAAGGCGCGCCGATCCGGAAGGGGGACTATGTTTCCTGCGCCACGATGATTGCCAATCGTGACCCGGCGGAATTCGAATGCCCCAACACGATCGATTTGGAGCGGGAGGACAACCGCCACGCCGCCTTTGGCTATGGTCCCCACCGTTGCCTTGGCTCACACCTTGCCCGGCGGGAGATTGTCGTTGGCCTGGAGGAGTGGCTGGCGCGCATCCCGGCTTTCAGGATCAAGCAGGGTACGGCACCCATAACCTCTGGCGGCCATGTATTCGGGATCGAAAATTTGATCCTGGACTGGTCCTAGGCCCGCCCCGAGACGGGGCACAGACAATGGAGGCAGCGTCATGCGCATCATCGTCCAAAATGCCAAATGCCAGGGTCACGCCCGATGCGCGGCGCAAGCGCCGGACATCTTCAAGCTTGATGGCGAGGGTTACATCCTGCCTGGTGACATTGAAGTTGCGGAAGGGGAGGAGCTGCCTGCATCGCGAGGCGCGCGATCCTGTCCTGAACGTGCGCTGGAACTCACCCGCGGACGCTTTGAATCGGACGTCATTCAACCGAGAGTCTAGCGGGCTTGAATGGGGTCGACCATGTGGCCGCACTGGAAAGGACGGCACGCGACCTCTGTCCCAGCACGGTCCACGTCCAACTCCGCGGGGGCATTTCCGGCGCCGAGGTGTTCCCCATGAGGCGCAAACGGCAGGGCGGGGTTCGCGAAACACCTCTTCCAATCACAGAATTTGCGACAGAGCCGATGGACCAGACGAAAATGACCGAACTACTCGACCGCGAGGCGATCCGCGACTGCCTCTACCCGAAGAACTGCCCGACCCATGTTGCGGCCGGCCGGGTCGCTGCATGACTTGATATGACAAACCAGGAGAACGGCACCATATTTGCCCAACATTATGCCCGGCTCAGCACCGGCCGATGGCCGCAGATCGAGCTGGAGAGGAGGTTCGACCAGCATGTGCTTGCCTGTGTGCTTTCACGTGCGCTCGAGGAGGGCGAGGCCGGCGAGGCGACGGTGACGGAGGCAACCGGCCTTTCGCGCGCCGAGCTGCACGATGTCCTGGCCCGCTGTTTCCCTGCTATTCCTATCAACGCGTTTGCCTTGGAAGAGGTGAGCGAGCCCGAGCCGGATCTGGAGGAAGAACTTCTGCGCGGACTGCTGCTGGCGCATGCCCGGCCGGGCGACCCGGCGAGCGCTCGCTTCGCCAAGATCATCGCCCGGCGTGCCATGCGCAATGACCATCTCTGGCAGGACCTTGGCCTTTTTAATCGAACCGACCTCGGCCGCCTGCTCGCCTCGCATTTTCCGACGCTGGCGGCCGGCAACACCCAAAACATGAAATGGAAGAAATACTTTTACCGCAAGCTCTGCGAGGCCGAAGGTTTTTCGCTGTGCAGCGCGCCCAGTTGCCGGGAATGCAATGATTTCGAAAGCTGCTTCGGCCCGGAGGAAGGCGAAAGCCGCCTCACACGGATCAAGGACGGCATCGCCTCGGATTGAGACCGCTTCGTAGATTGTACTGCGCCAGCGCTCGCGCCGCGCCATGTGTCTCTTGTCGAATGTCGACGGACACCTTCGGGGATTGAATGCTGTGCCTGCTGTCCGATTACTCGCCATGCTCGCTTCGGCGGGCGCCGTCATGATGGCGGTGCAGGATCGCCATGAATGCTGATGAGCAGGTGGCCTTCTTTGCAACCCGTGAAAATCAGCTCGCCGATCTCATGATGGAGCAGACGCAGCATCTGCAGGCCGTTCTCAGTCACATCAATCAAATCCGCCGGGGACAGGCAAATGCAGCGTAGACAATTCGTATTATGGCCGAAGCGCAGAATCTGTCCATCGATTCAAAATAGGCTGCGCATACCCAGAAATAGCGCCCGCGCTCGCACAGGATGTCGGCGCCATCGCCAGGGCCTCCGAGCGGCGCCTGCGGATGGACGTTGGTGTATTTCTCTAGCCGGAGAATGCCGGCGACAAGCCGCTCGGCTTGGGTCGGACCAGACCGCCACTCCCTAAGTGCTGTTTCCGTGCTGGAGATGCCCGAATCTTACCTTGGGATCGATGCAATTATCCAGAGGTGAATTGGGACGCCGTAGCGACGCGAGTGATGCAGATATTAGTCTGATCTGTCGATTAGACTCCCGGCTTTGTCGCAAGTCCACTCGATATCTCTGGGGCAGAGCAGCGGACTGTTTCCGAGAACCTGCGACTGCTGTTCGCAAAGAAGCGGTTGCCACCGCCAACTTATTGTAGACTCCATCTAGGAAGGCGGGAGGAAGGGCAACGCCGGCGGAACAGAGCCGGAGCGGTCTCACCGTCTGATTCGGGTGTGTGTGCAAGCCGGACAATGGCTTCCTACAGGAGTCATGCCCGCCTCTAGAGCAAACACCTTATCCAGAACCTCCAGGGGCATCGACGAAGTTCTCGGAACGAGGTGTTTGCACGACGAAGCCTGTGTTAGGAAGCTTCAGGGAAACGTCGACTTGCGCCAGCTTGCGTCCATCTCTGCCACGGATGCAGTGTCGGGATTGCGACGGAGTGAGCAGGCGATTCGTGCGCGGGTTGGTTTAGGCGATAGAATGCTTCAGGGGTTGGGAAAGAGAGGTGATCCGTTGGGACGGTTTTATACCGATCCCCTGATTGGACAAGCTTTTGTGAGCCTATTCGATCGCCGGCACGCGACTTCAATTCTAGACCTCGGTTCGGGGAGCGGTTCGCTGACCGTCGCCGCAGCGCAACGATGGGCGAGTGCTCGGATTCAGACCATCGACCTCGACCTCGATGCTGAGAAGTACATCCGACTTGGTATGGCTTCTGCCGGCCATCAAGCCCATGAGCACCTTGTCGCTGATGTACTCGATGAGGATCTTCCCGAAAAGGTCGGACAATCCCGCTTCGATCTGGCGGTATGCAACCCTCCCTATACGCGGGTTCGATGGCGCAAAGGGTTTGCGCGCATCCTCGCGGATGCAGGAATGGACCATCTGCACGCGGTCCCGCCGACGGCCCTTGGTTCCGATATCATGTTTGTCGCCCAGATCCTTCGCCTAGCAGAACCCGGAGCCGAGATTGGAGTAATTGTCCCGGACGGATTGGTCTCCGCTAGGCGATCACTCGCCGTCCGACAGGCGTTGCTCGAACGCCTCCGTGTCATGCGCATCGTTCAACTGCCGCGTGGCTCCTTCCGAGGTACTGAGGCTCAGGCTCACGTCATCGTCTTCCGGAACGAGCGAGGGCGAGGTGACCCGGTCGAAATCAGCAATATCGGCATCGACGGAATCTCTTCTCCGATCCTTGTACGGGCGGAGGATGCCGCATTCAGGATGGACTTTAGCTTCTACAAATCGACCAAGATTGTCAGGCGAGGCTTTACGCTCCGCGCAATCCAAGCAGAGATCGTCAGAGGCTCGCTTTCGTCAGCTGCGGCCCGCGCATGCGGCGAGCCGGTTTTTCACACAACCGGGTTTGATCAAACTTCGCCCTTCACATACCGTCTTTCTGGCCAGAGCCTCGGCGCGGATCGCCCTGGCAAACGCATTGCCGAGCCGGGCGACATTTTGCTGGCTAGGGTTGATCGCGAACTGCAGCGTAAGATTTGTGTCGTGGCACGAGGTCGGGCGCTCCTCACGGACTGCATATATCGCATTCGCGTACCGGCTACATGGCGCGACACTGTCGTTCGCAGCCTTTTGTCCGAGGGCGGTCAGGCGGCCCTTCTAGGAGTTTCACGAGGCGTTGGCGCGCGCATGTTGAATAGAGAGGATCTCTTGGATTTGGAGATCGAAGCTCAATGACCGGAACACCAGACGTGGACGATCAGGAATTTGATGAGACCTTAGATGATTCTTTCGAAGAGCGAGCCGACCACGTCGAGGAGAACGTCATCAAGTCAGGAACGGCAACAGGCGATCAATTCGACGAGATCGTGAGGGTCCTTTGCGCACGCGGTTTGGTGCTTCTCGTAGGTCCTCGCGGGTGCGGAAAAACCCACCTTATGCGATACGCTTGGCTCGAATGTGTTGAACACAAGGACCGACCTTTCAGCGTCTATACATCCTTGAACAGGTACCTGAGCCTCGAACCTCTTTCTAGAGCGCGGACCGATGCGAACGGACTATTCCATTCTTGGGTGCTCGCGCGAATCCTAGAGGGCGCTCAGGAAACCTTCAGGCGTGTCGGCGGCTCGTCCGACTACGATATCGGCACAGAGTTCGGCCTCGAAGCCGGGCGGCTTGCAAAGCTTGTGAAGGCTCTTGAGCGTAACTTCCAGCTCGATCCCGTCGACGAGATGGTACATCGCGAACTGTCCGTCGAAGCTGTCAAACGAGTCCTTGCGGACTTAGCTACGAGGAGTGGGCGGACGCGGACCGTGCTCCTGTTGGACGATGCGGCTCTCACCCTGTCGCCGGCATTCATGACGGAATTTCTGGACATTCTCCGGGTGATCAAGTCGCCTGAGATCGCCCCGAAATGCTCGATCTATCCCGGCACCACGGTGTTTGGAACCCGCTTCCACGCTGACCATGAGGGTAGAACCGTCTCGGCGTGGGCTGCGGTCGACAATGCAGGCTATGGCGCCATGATGCAGACGATTGCGGAGCGTCGCTACCCAGAAGGGCTCAGCGGGATTGCGCCCGAAGCGAGAACCCTTCTGCAATATGCCGCATTTGGTATTCCCCGAGCATACCTCACACTTCTCAGGTCGGTGCAGGCGGCCAAGCCGACGAAGTCGAGCATGGGATCGACGGTGACCAAGGTGATCCGCGCGCATCGCGACAATAGAATTCGCGAGTTTCGGTCTCTGGGAGAGAAGGTCGTAGAGCTCAAAACACTCATCCGCGTTGGCGAGAAGTTCTTCGACGGCGTCGTTGCGGCGATGACTGCTCGCAATGAAGAGCTCAAGGGCAAGCGTGAGAAGGCCACCGTACTAGGCATCGAGGCCAAGGAATTCGACCCCCTATCGAGCCGAATGGTGGATCTCCTAGCTGAAGCTGGTCTGCTTCACAGGGAAGAAGAAGTGTCGCATGGACGCGATCGGACGTATCGGCGCTTCACCCCGCACCTAGCCGCTCTGATCGCTGAGCGAGCGTTCTCGCCCGGTGAACGGGGTACATCACTCGGAAACATCGTCGAGTTCATCGCCCGGCCTAACGAAAAGCATCCGGTTCGGAGGAACTTCACGACGCTGTTCAGCGCTCAAGGTATCAACGAAACGCTCAAACTCGATCTCCCTCCCTGTCAAAATTGCCAGACCCCAAGGAATGCTGAGAAGCAGAAATTCTGCCAGAACTGCGGGAGCAAGCTCGTCGACGAGTTGATTTACAATCGCATTATGGCGATGGAGATCAACGGCGTTCCTGGCCTCACCGAATTCCTGATCGGAAAAATGGAAAGTGCCAACATCAAGACGGTTGGAGCGCTGCGAGCTCTACAGGACCCAGGTACCGAGCTCCGAAAGATCCATTCGATCGCCCAAGCACGTTCTGATCGAATTCTCACCAAGGTTGAGGACTACGTTGACGAGATGATGTCATGACGGCAATCGCGATCCGTCCCCTTGTCGAGGTCCAGCCCCTTCCTTCCATCGATACAACACAGCTCTTCAGACACACCAATGAAGTGTGGAGCCCCATCGACAAATTCATTGCGAACACCAACGCCATCAACGTCATTTTGGCTGGCGCCACTGCAAACAGGGTTCCCTCACCGGAGCTGTGTTCCATCGTCCTGCTGGGATACCTTTCGGCAGTCGAGACCTATTTCAGAACATTGCTTAGTCGGCTTGCCCACATTGACGAACTGACTATGGAGGCACTTGGACAGAAACAGCTCCTGTTTTCGGTGGCAATGAAACGTCCCCGTGAGTCCCTTGCGGAAGCACTCTATGAAGACTCATTCGCCTCGGTGAAGGAACTTAAAGCGCGCCTGGGCGAGATCGGGATGACCAAGCTTCCGCCGGAGATCGACGCCGCGCTTGGAACCTACGAAAGCATCTGCCACGTCCGCCACTGTTGCGTGCACCGCTTCGGATACCTTGGCAATAAGAATGCCAACGACCTTGGTATGTCGAAACACCACCATCTCATTGGCGGTCTATTTTCCGCATCGACAGAAGATCTTGACAACATTGCTGATGCGCTACAAGTATTTGTGAAGACATGCAACAATCATATCTTTAAATTCGTGACTGATCGTACTGTTGCTGCGCAGATTGATTCAAGACAGGAATTCGAATGGGGTTGGAATTGGACCTGGAAATTCAAAACCGATAAAAAGCGGTTCAAGCCGTATTACGATCTATTTGCTCTTGTTGTCGGCCGTCCGTCGAGCGTGGCGATAAAGGACGCTTACATGCAATTCAGGGATTCTAACGCCGCGAAGGTAGCCGCAATGACTGGTCGACGTGATGCTTCTGGCCGTGCTGCTCGGCGTGAGGCCGAACGCGATGATTAGTACAAGTTGTCCATGGTGAGTTGGGCCGCCCTATTGTCGCAGTAACTACTAGGCCACCGGCGCCAGCCGTAAGATCGTCAAGAAAACGTGGGTTCCCTGAGCTGGCTTGGAAAACCAACTCTGCGGCTAGGGGCCGTATCACGGATGTCTGTCGAAAATGCTTTAGTTTGGTTCGAGAAATTCAGAAACGTGGTAGACGTGACACCTTGAAGAACCGGATGTTCGTGACGGCTTTCTTACTGGGTGATCGTAGACGAGTTCAACGTTCTGGTTCCTAAGCGCATACAAAGCTGCACCAAGAGCGTGCGGTTTGGTTCCGATTAATGCGACTTGCAAGAAGATGTTCGGCGCTAGTGTTTGTAGACTTGCAAGCTCGGCAGCCACGGAAAACGGACATGCCGCGTCCAAAAATCGAACATTCTCCCATGCTCGAGTGTCGTCTAGCGTGTTCGCATTTCCTTGATAGGTATGAAAAGGATATTCCGGCTTAAAGCCAGGAACGCCTATAAAGGGAAAGACATTCTTACCCTCTGGCTGAAGCGTCTCAACCATGTAGCGGAATCGAGTTCCCTCGAATCCCAGCAGGGGCACTGTCAATATTTTCAAATTTCGGTTTGTCGAGAGCTTAGCGAATGTGGGGATAGGCGCGATTCCACGAATACGCTCGCTCAGATCGAAAAACTCACTCGGGCGTGGGCTGTTGGTGAACTGATATTTTTCAGGCTCGGCATAAATGCACCAAACGTCTGCACCGCTGTCGATCGCGTTTCGCAAAAGCGGCATCCAGACATGGTGGCTTAGCCCAGTGATATCGATGTAGATTGGTCGACCGACTATTGGAGCGAGTATTCGCTCGACGTCAGGCTGACTATTGCCGCGAATCTCTTGGGCGTCCTGTCCTAGGCGGAATTGCGATATGTCGTCGCACTCCACAATTTCAAATCTACTAAGTTCGGAGTTATTCATCCAGCTAGTAGGGATAGCGCTTCTCTCTTCTAAAAACTTTCCATGAAATAAAGCGGCGCCTCTTAGAAAAATCACATCCGCACTCGACGTATATATACTCGAAGGCCACGACTTAAGCATTAGAAGCGCCAAAATAGTCGTCGAATAGCATTAGTTGAGTCGGCATTTGCTGTTCAGCAAGGTAGCTTCTCTCTCGCAGAAGACGCTTGATAGTTACCTGAGGTTGCCTAACCATGTCTGCGATGTCTTGCTCTGTCAGATCGAGTTTGCGCTTTCGGCGATGACTAAAATTGAAGAACGGCGCAAAGATCGGATGAGGTGAATAATCCCACTCCCTGATATCCGAATCGGTAGCCAGTTTGGTACCTGGCGATCTGACCAGCGCCAAATGCATTACACCGTCCCGCAAAAGGGCTGAGGCAAACTCGATGGTCTCATGCGAGAGTGTTCGATTGCTTCGCAGCTGGAATTGGTTGCACTCAGGAGCTGAGCCGGCGGGGTTCATGGACAAGATCTGAAAAAGACGTCCAAGTCCGAGCAATAACTTCACCAACTGTACACCTCGAACGGTTACACCCTCCAACTCAGTCAAATATTGAAGTCCGACCTGCCGTGCCGCCTTCGTCTGGTCTTCAAAACTAATGGAAGAATTCACTGGGTTGCCACCAGCGAGGTGCCTTGCCAGACTCTCAGTAACCAATTGCAGAAAGAATCTTAGGTTATTTCTTGAGATCAATGAAAATACATCAGTACCACAATAGTATTTCGATATTTCTGCTCCTTTTCCTGTTATTGAAAAAAGATATGCATATTTATAATTATGATACCGATCTTTTTGCTGTGCTTCACCTGCGGCGTAAAGTATCAATTCCTTAAGTGCAGCGTCAAAATTCCCCTCATTTAAAGAAAGAAACACGTACATCTCAAGATTTTTTAGGCTTAAGACTGCGTCGTTTTTTCGAGATAATAGGTACTCACGGAAGCCTTCTAGGTGTTTTTCAACTCCGAGCATATCTGCCTCCCTATCCTGAGATAGGGCCGGCAACAGCCGATCGAGAGACGCGTGATGCTCTGTGAATGAAGAATCCCACGCAGCCAACCGCGCCTCACAAACCTCACGTGCAAGCTTCGGGAACGTCTCACTCAGGCGGTTCTCGATATTAATTAATTCGTAATCGGCAGGATTAACAAGATATTCGTTTGGATTAAGAGTGGACCTTACTCGCCATCCTAGCTCGCGCACGCCGATTTTGAATACATAAGAACCGCTAGAATGTTTAACCAAGGTATTCATTATTTGCTGCTGATAGTCCAGGTAATTCTCGTACTCATCGAGTATTACATAAAAGATCTTACCATCAAGGAGTTTTGTAGTTCTTAATCCGGAAGCTAATAGATCAATTGGAACTTGTAGCAGTGATAGCGTTGGCTCTGGTAGTGACACATTGTTAATACAGCGTTCAATTGCAGCCAGTGCATCGCTGACGCATGATCGAAGCCCATCTTCGCTGCTGACATTGTCATATCCAAATGAAGCAGCGACTCTTCTACAGGTTTTGATATCAATGGTTTCTGACGATGCCGATTGAGATTTGTACCAGTCGAATGCCGCTAAGAGCATCTCGCAAATTTCTACATTGGTATAATGTGAAAAAATGCGGCGCCATTGCTCTGGGGTTCGAATCGAGCCCTCAAACGCGGATACCCGCGTGGTATTGACCTTGTGATAGAGGCCCACAAAATCCGAGGCTGCAACATCTGCAAATCTGTCGCCAGCCAGCGCAAACTGCCCCTCATACGACATGCATCGGAGTGCCGTGGTCTTACCGGTACCCCGACCGCCAATCAAAACGCATGGCCTATGGTCCTTGAGTGAGGGAAAATATGCGGGCTCGCTGAAAAGTGAAAAGAGCTTTTCCTGTAGCCACTCGGCCCTGAAGCTGCCGAACAGGCTCTGTAGGGAATTTGATCGATCCTGCAGAGCTGTCATGAACTTCTTCTCATCAACGGTTTCCAGCCATTCAGTTGGGAGAAATAAATGGGGAGCGAAGCGTCTGGAATGGAATCGTGTACTGCCAGGGAAAGCCCTAGACAGTGGTATCCCCGCCAGTCGTTTTGGCCTCCGTCTTGTGCGACGAAACCAGCCCGATTCCCGGTGGTCTTCATAAATTGGAGAGCGTCGTTGATGTTCATTCCTTCCCAGACAAACGCCTCAGGATGGATGGCATTGTGCCTCGCCGATATGATGTGAGCGGGAACGATGCAGAGTGGCGCAGCATCTCGTTCGAGATTTATCTTTCCTGACTCGGTGCACAAACATGGGCAGTACGCGAAAGTATGTTTTCCAGATACAGCTACGTCCGCGAACGAAAGAATTGAGCCATCAGGCTGAACTCTTTTTCGGGTCCATGTTTGTGTCATTTGATTTCCACTGCCCACAAAATCGTCGACGAACACATAGTTCTCGACGAATGGGTGAAGGCGTAAAGCGGAATCCGCCGTATGGATCTTGTCCTCATTAACACCGAGCGTGTTCCTCACCTTTCGGAGAAACGCATAACCGCTGTCAGCCGGGTGGGGTGCTTCTCCTTCCACGCTAACAAAAACGCACCTAGAGATGTCCGTCTTTGTGGTTGAATAGGAAATGTTGAGGAAGCGTTGAACAGCTGCTTTAAGCAGAGCGTCAACCATGGTTTCATTAAAGTATGCAAACCGATCCAGCAATCTGTCAGCAAAAGGACGCTCATCGGACGTGAAGTTTTCCCGCCAACGTTCCGTTTCAAATCGTTGCGAAATGGGCCAAACCTGAAACAGACGAAAGAACCGTTCCTTTTCCGATAGCAGGTCAATCGTCGTCGTCATTAATTTCCCACGAGTCAGTCGCCTGTTGCGTCGCCGGTTGAGCCAAAACCACCTAACCCTCGGCTGGTGGCACTAATCGCTACAGCTTGGCGTAGACGAACCGGGACGCAGGAAGCAACAACAAACTGCGCAATACGGGTCGCCTCGTCGCACGTTAAACGCATCCTTTCCGTGATTGAAAAGCAATACTAAGACTTCTCCTCTGAAGTCGCTATCGACAGTTCCAGGCGAGTTCAGAACGACAACTCCGTTGCGATACGCCAGACCAGAACGGCTACGAATTTGGCCCTCATATCTGACGGGCAATTCAAAGATTAAACCGGTTGGAATCAGCTTTCGCTCTCCGGGCGCGATCTCAATAGCGTCCTCGCCAATAGCTGCCCGAAGGTCAAGGCCGGCTGAGCCTTCAGTAGCGTACGAGGGCAAGGGCAACCCAACAGCATGCGGTAGCACCACAACGTTGATAGGCAACAAGGAGCCATCTGAAGACAATTGCTCACCGTAACCAAACTCTGCCATCGGACAACCACCTCCAGTCTATCCGCCCTTCGACTGACCGATAACGTGAAACACGCGGATCGGCATCGTGCACGCGACTCTACTCCCGATGCAACGCAAACCTTGCATGCGCCCTGTTGTAGCGGCGTTTCACGCACGCGCCCCGCAGGCCTTCCCAACCCAAGATATCTAAAGCGCAGCGGCAGAACTCATGCTCAAAAAAAGTGGGCGCTTTGATGTAATAGAATGAGCGCTATTATCCGACATTGCGTTACCGCCTTAAACGGTGGCGAGCTCATTGACCAAGCGAAGAGCGTGTCGAGGGCAAATACAAGTCATGAGCTGGGCATCGGAGCCAAGCGCTCTTGTCGTCGCCAGGCACTCGTGACGGTAGTGCGCAAGCTGGTTGTCATAATGCACGCCATGTTGACCGCCTTGACCTTCTATATGGGGACCCGTCAACCAACCAGGACACGCCCAACGCGCTCATATGAAGGATCGCACGCTACTCGAAGCGCGTCGATGAGCGGCTTGATGACAACGCAGATGCACCAATTGAACGAAGGCGGCAGCACTTTGAGCAGAGAATTCGGTTTTGCGGTCAAGACTGATGCAGACCAGGTGACGCTGCTCCGTCAGTGCGATGGAATATTGCGCCGCGATGGCTCGAGCGCTGCAAATAAGTAGCGCAACTACCCCGTCGCAGAGCGCGGAAAACTGCACCGCGCATCGGAACTCAACGCGGAACGACGATGGCGATCAACTCCCTCAAAATACGACCATACGACCGATTAAGATGGCAGGATAAAAGAGCGCACATTGTGCTGCGGTTGGGCGGTTGTTTTAAATGAACTTTTTCACCTCCATTACACATTGCTATTCAGTGAAGCAATGTGCGAAATATGGCCAACCCATTGCCTCCGCACCCACTTTTCCACATTGCGCTAAAAATTGAAACGACCACGCCCACTGTCAAACTGCGGTTCGACCTAGGCGGGTTGACTCGCACTACCGAGAGGTTCGGGTCAAAGGTTTGGACAGCATGCTGATCCGCACGCTGATCACCGCACGGCGCCAGCTTCTTAAGATGCGTTTGCAGATATCCAATCAAATCCGCGGGTTGAGGAAGACGTTCGGCCTCGTCGGGCCGAGCGATTAGACGACCCGCTTCGCGGGAGGGGCGCCTCGGCCTGAGATGGCGCGACTGCCATTTGACTTGAGCGGGTAGAGGTGTCGATCTGACCATGGAGGTCCCTTCAACGAGAGGAACTCGCCATGGCTACCCTGTCGACCGATGCACCAATCTCTCCGCTTCGCCAGCGCATGCAGCACGACATGCTCATGCGTGGCCTGGGCTCCCATACCCAGCAGGACTACGTTCGTCACGTCCGGCGCTTCGCTGAGTTCCTTGGCCGCTCGCTCGACACGGCGACGGCTGAGGACATCCGTCGATTCCAGCTGCATCAGCATGAGAGCGGCGTCGGCCCTGCGACGGTCAATGGCGCGGTCTCGGCACTGCGGTTCTTGTTCCTCGTGACGCTGAAGCGTCGGGATCTGGCGCGTGCGCTGGTGATCATGAGGTATCAGCGCAAGCTGCCCGAGGTGCTGAGCGTGGAGGAAGCGGCGCGGCTGCTCGAAGCAGCACCCGGCATCAAGTACAAGGCCGCGCTCGGCGTCACCTATGGCGCGGGCCTGCGCGTGTCCAAGTTGCGCACCTCAAGATCGACGACATCGACTCGACACGCATGCTGATCCGCGTCGAACAGGGCGAGGGACGCAGGGACCGCACGCCATGCTCTCGCCGCAACTTCTGGAACTGCCGCGGCTGTGGTGGCGCGAAGGCAGGTGGCGCGGGGTGATGCTCCCCCATGGCTGACTGTTCCCCGGGGCGCAGCTTCACCGCGCCGATCTCATCGAGGCAATTGCACCGCGCAGTCCAGGAAGCAGCCAAAGTCGCCGGCATCCGCAGCTCACACCTATGTCGGCGTCCGTTACCTTGCCGCGAGCTGGCTTAACTAGGACGTTGCTCATACCTACTCCTTGCATCGACGAGACCATCTCGCCCCATCGGTAGTCTTTAGCCGAACAGAGTGAGGTCAGCCGGCGCGTGCGGCCTTTGTGCGATTACGTCCACCTGCCGCTCTTTTAACGCTACGCACTGAGACGGCTTTGGGAGCCACGACGTCGCCGAGCCGCTCTATACGGAGGGGCGCGCGCGAGGGAAGGCGAACGACGAGTTCGAGTTGCCCCCCGATCGCCTCGACGTAGCTTTTAAGAGTAGACAAGTACATGTCGGCTTGTTTCTCGATCTTCGAGACCGAAGGCTGCTTGATCTTGAGGACCGAAGCGATTTCGGCCTGGGCCTTTCCAGCGGCACGCCGCAAATCGCCGAGACTCTCGACTTCTCCCCTTAACTCTTCGAAACGCGCGTCGACCCGCTCCCGACGATCCTCGGGGAGCGCAGCGATTAGGTCGTCAAGCTTGCGTGCCATCACTTCTTCTCCTTCTTCGCCGCCGCCAAACGGTCGAGATCCCCTTGATAGCGCTTGTCCGCCTTGGCGATCAGACTTTTATAGAAGCGCTTCTCCTCACGCCCGACTTATCGCCGGCGACGAGCAGGATCGCCTTCCGCTTCCGGTCGAATGCGAACGCAACCCGCCAGACACCATCATCAGCGTCGAAGCGAAGTTCTTTCATGTTCGCGAACGACGAGTCATTCAAGGTATCCGCATGCGGTCGCCCCAGCTGGGGCCCGAACACACCGAGCAGCTTAGCCGAGGCCAATAGCTCATCTTGGACTGTCTGGTGCAACGCCTCGAACTCCCCATCGAACTCATCGCCAAAAACGACTTCCCAAGCCATATATAGCTCCTGGGCTATGTGGTCACCATCATCAAGCTGCCGAACGATAGTCTGCGGCCGAAAGGTACGCGCGGCCGGTGCCGGCGAGGTTCGCATGTTTGGCGGCGAAGCCGTGCATCGCATCTCTCGTCCCGCTGCGCTGCTGAGGCCTCTTCTGCCAGGCGGTCTAGGTTTCGCGCTTCGGGCCGAGCAGGAACACTATGAGGGCGGCGGCGAACGTGGCAACAGCACTGTAGGCAATGGCACTGGTAATCCCGGCATTGTCCACCAATAGTCCGCCGAAAATCGCGCCGGCTGCGATTGCCACTTGGAACGCTACGACCATCAGCACACCGGCGCTTTCGGCCTGCTCGGGAGCGGCGCGCCATACCATCCACGTCTGCAATCCCACCGGCACTGCGCCGAAGGCAAAGCCCCACGCGGCAACCGCAACCGCCGAGGCCGAGGCCGATGCTCCCGCCGTCAGCAGCGAAACAGCGGCTATCGCTATGAGCAGCGGTGCAAGGGCCGCGACTGCCTTGAGACTGTACTCGGCCAGCAGCCCGCCGGCCAAATTGCCGAAGAATCCGCCGATGCCAAAAGCAAGCAACACAAGCGAGATCGTCTTGACATCCAGCGCGGGAACCTTCTCGAGGAAGGCGCGGATATAGGTGAAGCCGGCGAAGTGGCCGGAAGCGACCAGCAGGACGACCAAAAGCGCGACCTTGATCATCGGAATCTTGGCCACATCCAGCAGGCTGCGGAAGCTAGCCACTCCAACCGGAGGCAGCCTCGGAATGGTTATGAGTTGCACCAGCAGTGTAGCGGCGCCGACGACTGCGGCGATCATGAAGGCGCTTCGCCATCCCCAGATATCGCCGACATAAGCGCCGATTGGAGCTGCGCAAACGGAAGCGACGGAAACGCCGGTGAGGATGATCGATATGGCGCGCGGCAGGAGGTGGCTTGGAACGAGCCGCATCGCCAGTGCTGCCGACATGGACCAGAAGCCTCCGAGCGCTATGCCGAGCACGACGCGTGCCGTCAGGAGTACCGCCAGCGACCACGCGCCGGCCGCCACAACGTCCGACAGGATCAGCAGCAGCGTCATCGCCCACATGACGATCCTGCGGTCCAGGCGCTTTGTGATGATGGCAACCGTCGGCGCCGAGATCGCCCCGACGATAGCGGTCGCCGTCATCGCCTGTCCAGCCGCACCCTCGGTGACACCGAGATCATGCGCGAGGGGCGTGAGGAGGCTGACAGGCAGAAACTCTGCCGTCACCAGCCCGAAGGTGCCCAAGGAAAGCGAAATGACCGCACCCCATGCGGGATCAGACGGTGGGTCGGGCTTTTCTGGGTCGTGCAGAACAGCGTCATGACGCCTGCCGCGGATCGGGTCATGAACGAAGTCTCCACTTTGGATGCACTGCAACATGAGGTTGGCTGCGTTGACCCACATTAAAGACACAAGCGCATTTCGCGGCGGCGTTGCACGGAGGAGGGGATGTTCATTGCTTCGCGATATTTTGTGACGGTGCGGCGCGCAACATCGATGCCGGTTTCCTTCAGCCGGACAGCGATGTCATCGTCGGAAAGCACGTCGCCGAGAGATTCTGCGGCAATCATCGCTTTGATCCGATGGCGGACAGCTTCGGCGGAGTGCGCATCGCCGCCTTGGCAGGACGCGATCGCGACGGTGAAAAAATACTTCAGTTCAAAGACTCCGCGCGGGGTAAGCATGTACTTGTTCGAGGTCACCCGGCTTACCGTCGACTCGTGCACGCCGATCGCGTCAGCGACGGTTCTGAGATTGAGAGGCCGCAGGTGGGCGACGCCATGTTCCAAAAAGGCATCCTGCTGGCGCACGATTTCAGTCGCAACCTTAAGAATCGTGTTGGCGCGCTGATCGAGGCTGCGTATCAGCCAGTTCGCTGTCTCCAAGCATTCGTTGAGAAATGCTTGATCTTTCGAATTTTGGACGGTGTGACGCGAGACTTCGGCATAGTAGGCTCGGTTGATCAGCACCTTGGGCAGTGTGGCCGGATCAAGTTCGATCTTCCATCCGCCTTCCGGCGAGGGCATGACCCAGACGTCTGGTATGATGGATTCCAACGGACCGGACTGGAACCGGTTTCCAGGCTTGGGATCGAGCGCAAGAATCTCATGGTACATGTCGAGAAGGTCGTCTTCATCGACACCGCAATGCTGCTTCAGTGCCTGGAAATCGCGTCGCCCAAGCATTTTAAGATTGGCAACCAAAGCTGCCATTGCCGGGTCGAACCGGTCTCGCTGGCGCAACTGGAGCTCGAGGCATTCTTCGAGAGTTCGCGCAAAAATTCCCGGTGGATCAAAGTGCTGCAAGGTTCCGAGAACCCGTTCAACGTCAGCCTCCTGGACACTCAGGCTCTCGGCAAGATCCAAAAGGTTGGTCTGAAGATAGCCAGTGTCATCCAGATCGGCGGCAAGCTGGTCAGCGATCAGCCGCTCCTTTGGTGTGAACGCGGTGAGGGCGATCTGACCAGCGACATGGTCGTGCAATGTTTCGGCGAGGGTGGCAAACTCGTCGAGGGAAGGGCCATCACCCGACGCGTTGTTGGTCTTCTTGCGGAGTGACCCGGCCCCGGTCGGTCCGTCAACGGCGTTTGCGCCTGGGCCGATAGGCTGATCCGCTCCCGAAATCGAAACGTCGCCAAAAGACCCGTCATCGTTTGACGCAGATTCCAAGAGCGGGTTCTTCTCGATTTCCTGCTCCACGAACTGATGCAGTTCAGTATGCGCCAGTTGCAGCAAGCGAATCGACTCAATGAGTTGAGGCGATGTGACCATGGATTGCTTCTGGCGCTGAAGTAGGCTTGCTGAGGATTGCATGGTGAGCGCGACATCCTGTCGAGGAGCTTCTTGGGGTGGGTAATGGCACCAGGGAGGAGACGTTTTCTAGGTCATGCGGCGGCCTTCAGCGTTTCGAGAACGTTTTGCGGCGATGAGACGCCATAGGGGTCGGCCTCGCAGTTGTCGGAGAAACCTTCCTCCTCGAACCACTGCTCCACCACGCCATTGTTTATCAGGGCGGCGTAGCGCCAGGAGCGCATCCCGAAGCCGAGATTGTCCTTGGCGACCAGCATGCCCATCTTGCGTGTGAACTCGCCTGAGCCATCGGGGATGAGCTCGACCTTCTGCAAGCCCAAGGACTTCCCCCACGCATTCATGACGAAGGCATCGTTGACGGAGACGCAGTAAATCGCGGCAATTCCCTCCTTCTCAAACTCATCATAGAGGTCTTCGAAATTGGGCAGTTGGTAGGTCGAGCAGGTCGGAGTGAAGGCGCCAGGCAGCGAGAACAGGATGACGCGCTTGCCGGCAAAGTAATCGTCAGATGTCTTTTCTTCCCAGCGATATGGATTTGGGCCCTGGACTGACTCATCGCGAACACGCGTGAGAAAGGTGACGAAGGGAACCTTCTTTTGAACGGTCATCAACTTGCTCCTCAAGAAAAAACTGGCGCGCTGGAGTCCGGCAGACGCTGGCGCAATACCGAGCAAAGGCTCGTCTGCCGGGCATGAAATGAGGCCCTCGCGGCTCGCAACCTCGGTTTTCCATCCCGATGTAGGGGAACGTCTTGGCTGCTGGTCTTCGTCACCCGAACGCCATCGATCTGAGCGAGTGGAGGCTGTCGAGCCGCTTGGGCAATCTTTCCACGGCTATGGCGCCGGAAGCGGCATCGATCACTCGCGCTCGTGCCCGGGAAAAAGTGATAGCGGGCCCGAAGTAGCCAGTATCGGAAGCGTGTGGCGGCCTCAGATGTGACTTCACGCAAGAGACCCGGGTTACTGAGCTGGTTCGGCGTATCGTCGATATTTGCCAGTGAGCCGCCGACCATGGCTTCGGGGGCTCTTTCATGGGGCTCTTGGGCACTCACATGCTGATCGCAACCGGTAAACGGCAATTGCGCGAGCGCCATGTGTTGGCATGCCGGCATCGGACCAGCCGTGCGCAAAGGGGCTACCGAGCACGGACTTCCGAAGCAGACGATGTACCGATGTTCAGCGGGAACGGGCACTGTGTCTTCAGGCCACCGTCTAGAGCTTCGTGTGTCGGGCATGGCGCAAGTCGCTTTCATCGTGATTTGATGGGCTCTAACCAGGAGCAGCAAGCGGCGTGCCATTTCAAATAGACATGCTTTTGGACCGCCCCCTTTTTCTCGGAGGCGGTGTCTTCGCCAAGATCGGGCGCGCGCTATAACCGCCTAGTCACGACACTCAACAACGGTGCTGTATGGTGCGGATGTTCGGCGCTTCCGCCCCAGCTGGGCAAAGACGAACGCAGCCGAGCCGATGCACTACCTCGCACCGGCGGGAACTGCAGCGATTGCGTAGCGTATGCCGCTAGCGTGTTCTTGCGTGCGCAGGCACGGCTATTGCGAACACACGCCTGTGGCAGCAACCATGAGCGCACGCTCTTCGGCAAGCGCCCTGGTTCCGTGAGGATCGAATTCTCCAAGCGTGTCCTGTTTGCAACCCTCTTATGTTCGAAACTGGACCAGAATGTCGCAAGCCTGACCAAAAGGTCGCCGAGGCGTACTATCCGACACTGTTCTGTCGCCTTTGTTGATCCGCGACACCGGTCTATTTCGCCGAGCTCTTCTTTGGCCTCAGGCTAATCCACTGAAAAGCAATCACAATTTTTTTGCTTATGCTGGGTCGGCCAGATTGGCACGAGTTTTGAAGCTCCTTCGGGAGCCGCCGACCGACCTTCATTTCGTGGATGACACCGCGATCGATGAACGGAGAAAGAAAAGCAAATGTCAAATCCGCGTCAGATAGCATTCTATGGGAAGGGGCCTCGGCGAAACCGCCCCCTACCAAACAGGCTCGCCGCCCTTGTCGACCCTTGTGCGGGAAATCCTGATGGCCGGCTGCGACTCAAAGGCCCACCACTCGCCTGATCCTGAACTCGAAGGCGCAGGATAAAGTTCTGCATCTCGCCGCGCGGTATGCCTAGACAGTTACACGCGGGCTACCGCCGCGGAGGACTTCGTCTACATGCTGTCTTACGTCATTGGCTGCCCGCAGCGCCTGCCGGTCACCTCCGCCCTTCCATCGCTTAGAGAGTGAAGTGCCACCATGTCCGAACAACCCTTGCCGACGCTGCCGATGTGGCGCGTCGATCACATCGAGCCCTCGCCCGAGATGTTAGCGCTACGCGCCAACGGTCCGATCCACCGCGTGCACTTCCCGTCCGGGCAAGAAGGCTGGTGGGTGACAGGGTACGACGAAGCCAAGGCGGTGCTGTCCCACGCGGCGTTCCGGCCCGCGGGAATGCCGCCGGAGGCATTCACGCCGGATTCGGTGATGCTCGGTTCGCCGGGGTGGCTGGTCTCGCACGAGGGGGGCGAGCACGCCCGGTTACGCACGATCGTGGCGCCGGCTTTGAGCAACCGCAGGTTGAAGCTGCTCGCGCAGCTGGTCGAGGCGTTCGCCGCGGAGTTGTTCGAGACGCTGGCGGCCCAGCCCCAGCCCGCCGACCTGCGGCGTCACCTCGCCTTTCCGCTTCCGGCCATGGTCATCTGCGCGCTGATGGGCGTGCTCTACGAGGATCACGCCTTTTTCGCCGGGCTGTCCGACGAGGTGATGACGCACCAGCACGAAAGCGGCCCGCGCAGCGCGTCGCGCCTAGCCTGGGAAGAACTGCGCGCCTACATTCGCGGCAAGATGCGGGACAAGCGCCAGCATCCGGGCGACAACCTGCTGACTGATCTGCTCGCGGCGGTCGACCAGGGCAAGGCGACCGAGGAAGAGGCGATCGGCCTGGCGGCGGGCATGCTGGTGGCGGGGCACGAGAGCACCGTCGCGCAGATCGAATTCGGCCTGCTGGCCATGTTCCGCCATCCGCAACAGCGCGAACGCTTGGTCGGCGATCCATCCCTGGTGGACAAGGCGGTGGAGGAAATCCTGCGCATGTACCCGCCGGGCGCGGGCTGGGACGGCATCATGCGCTATCCGAGGACCGACGTGAGCATCGCGGGCGTGCATATTCCTGCGGAGAGCAAGGTGCTTGTCGGTCTGCCGGCGACGTCGTTCGATCCGCGCCATTTCGACGACCCGGAAATCTTCGACATCGGACGCGAGGAAAACCCGCACCTGGCGTTCTCCTACGGGCCGCACAACTGCATCGGCGCGGCGCTGGCCAGGCTGGAACTCAAGGTAGTGTTCGGTTCGATCTTTCAGCGCTTTCCCGCGCTGCGCCTTGCGGTGGCGCCCGAAGAACTGAAGTTGCGCAAGGAGATCATCACTGGCGGGTTCGAGGAGTTCCCGGTGCTCTGGTGATGCGCGGACGCCGCCGGGAATCGCGATCTTCTCCGCAATTTGCCGGCGCCCCTGGCGGGCGCCGGTCAGATCACCAGCCAACAGGTAACCAAGATGGATGTGCAAGAAACCACGGCAGCATGCCGGGACGCCTTCGCCGAACTGGCGTTGCCAGCGTGCATCAACGACCCGTATCCGTTCATGCGGTGGTTGCGCGAGCACGATCCGGTGCATCGCGCGGCGTCGGGCCTCTTTCTGTTGAGCCGCCACGCCGACATCTACTGGGCGCTCAAAGCCACGGGCGATGCGTTTCGGGGACCGGCGCCGGGCGACCTGGCGCGCTATTTCCCGCGTGCGGCGACCAGCCTGTCGCTCAGTTTGCTGGCGTCCACTTTAGCGATGAAGGAACCTCCAACGCATACGCGTCTGCGCCGGCTGATCTCGCGCGATTTCACTATGCGCCAGATCGACAACCTGCGGCCGAGCATCGCGCGCATCGTCGCAGCGCGCCTGGACGGCATGGCGCCCGCGCTGGAGCGCGGGGAGGCGGTGGACCTGCATCGCGAATTCGCGCTGGCCTTGCCCATGCTGGTTTTCGCCGAACTGTTCGGCATGCCCCAGGACGACATGTTCGGGCTCGCCGCCGGCATCGGCGCCATTCTGGAAGGCCTGAGCCCGCACGCCAGCGATCCCCAGCTCGCCGCGGCGGACGGGGCCAGCGCCAGGGTGCAGGCCTACTTCGGCGACCTCATACAGCGCAAGCGCACCGATCCCCGCCACGACATCGTGTCGATGCTGGTCGGCGCACACGACGACGACGCCGACACGCTGTCCGATGCGGAGTTGATCAGCATGCTGTGGGGCATGCTGCTGGGCGGCTTCGCCACCACTGCTGCGGCCATCGACCATGCGGTCCTGGCGATGCTGGCGTATCCCGAACAGCGGCACTGGCTGCAGGGAGACGCCGTGGGGGTGAAGGCATTCGTCGAAGAAGTCCTGCGCTGCGACGCGCCCGCCATGTTCAGCTCCATTCCGCGTATCGCCCAGCGCGACATCAAACTGGGCGGCGTGATGATCCCGAAGAACGCGGACGTGCGCGTGCTGATCGCGGCCGGCAATCGCGACCCGGACGCCTTCGCCGATCCCGACCGCTTCGATCCCGCGCGGTTCTACGGCACCAGTCCTGGCATGTCGACCGACGGGAAGGTCATGCTGAGCTTCGGCCACGGCATCCACTTCTGTCTCGGTGCGCAACTGGCCCGGGTGCAGTTGGCCGAGAGCCTGCCGCGGATCGAGGCGCGCTTCCCCACGCTCGTACTGGCCGAACAGCCGACCCGGGAGCCCTCCGCGTTCCTTAGGACGTTCCGCGCGCTGCCGGTGCGGCTGCATGCGCAGGGGGGCTGAGATGCGCGTCGTGGTCGACCAGGATCTGTGCGGAACCACCGGGCAGTGCGTGCTGACGCTGCCGGGCACCTTTCGCCAGCGCGAACCGGACGGCGTGGCGGAAGTGTGCGTGGCGACGGTCCCGCACGCGCTGCACGCTGCCGTGCGGCTCGCGGCCCGCCAGTGCCCGGTCGCCGCCATTCGGGTCATCGAAAGCGACGCTGGCGATGGCGAGCCCGCCAGCGCGGATCCGGCGCCCTCTCCGGCGAGGTCGGGCGGCATGCTGCGAAAGACCAACATGATCAGGGAGCACACGATGGGACGGTTTGAGGGCAAGGTTGCCGTGGTGACCGGCGCTGGCGCGGGCATCGGCAAGGCATGCGCCCTCGCCATCGCGCGGGAGGGGGGCCGAGTGGTGGTGGCCGACATTGATGGCTCGGCTGCCGTCGCCTGCACCGCGCGGATCGCGGCCGAAGCGGGCCACGCGCTGCCCCTAGCCATGGATATCGCCGATGCGCAGGCGGTGGCAGCGCTGTTCGAGACGGCGGAGCGGCACTTTGGTGGGGTCGACCTGCTGGTGAACAACGCGAGCGCCATGCATCTGACCCCGCGCGACCGCGCGATCCTCGACCTGGACCTGGCGGTTTGGGATGAGACGATCGCGACCAATCTGCGTGGCACGCTGCTCTGCTGCCGGCAGGCCATCCCACGGATGATGGCCCGTGGCGGTGGCGCGATCGTCAACATGTCGTCGTGCCAGGGGCTCAGCGGTGATACCGCGCAGACGTCCTACGCCGCCTCGAAGGCGGCGATGAACATGCTGTCGGCCTCGCTCGCCACCCAGTACGGTCACTCGCAGATCCGCTGCAACGCGGTTGCGCCGGGTCTTATCATGACCGACCGTCTCCTCGCCAAGCTGGACGGGTGCATGCAACGGCATCTGCGCCGGCACCAGCTCCTGCCGCGCGTCGGCCGTCCCGAGGACGTGGCCGCGCTAGTGGCTTTCCTGCTCTCCGACGATGCTGCGTTCATCACCGGCCAGGTCGTGTGCATCGACGGCGGCATGCTGACGCATGTGCCGACATATGCCGATGGTGGCAACAGCCGTGCCGCGCGGCCAGCCGGCGACACGGCCGAAGCGGACGCTGCGCCAAGGAGGTGATGGACATGCTGCTCAACCCGCTCAACCGACGGCACCGGCTGCGATACGACGTCCCGGTCATGCCCGGCGCTTTCCCCCTGGTCGGGCATCTTCCCGCCATAGTCTGCGACCTGCCGCGCCTGCTGCGGCGCGCGCAACGGACGCTGGGCAGCCACTTCTGGCTGGACTTCGGTCCTGCCGGACACCTGATGACCTGCCTGGATCCGGATGTGATCGCATTGCTCCGGCACAAGGACGTGTCCTCGGCGCTGATCGCAGAGATCGCGCCCGAAATCCTTGGCGGAACGTTGGTCACTTTGAACGGTAGCGCGCACCGGCAGGCGCGCGATGGGATCAAGGCGGCGTTCCTGCCCAGGGGGCTGACCGAGGCCGGCATTGGCGAGTTGTTCGAGCCCGTCATCCGGGCGCGGGTGCAGGCTTGGCGCGATCGCGGTGAAGTAACCATCCTGCCCGAAACCGGCGACCTGATGCTCAAGCTCACCTTCAGTCTCATGGGCATCCCCGCCCAAGACCTGCCGGAGTGGCATCGCAAGTACCGGCAACTGCTGCAGTTGATCGTCGCGCCCCCGGTCGACCTGCCCGGAACGCCCTTGCGGCGCGGCCGCGCCGCCCGCGACTGGATCGACGCGCAGTCGCGCCAGTTCATCCGCGACGCGCGCGCGCATGCCGCGCGCACCGGGTTGATCAACGACATGGTGAGCGCCTTCGATCGCAGCGACGATGCGCTCTCCGATGACGTCCTGGTCGCCAACATCCGCTTGCTGCTGCTTGCCGGTCACGAGACCACCGCCTCGACGATGGCCTGGATGGTGATCGAGCTGGCGCGGCAGCCTGAGCTGTGGGACGCCCTGGTCGAGGAGGCGCAACGCGTGGGCGCGGTGCCGACCCGGCACGCGGACCTGGCGCAGTATCCGGTCGCCGAGGCGCTGTTCCGCGAGACGCTGCGCATGCATCCGGCGTCCTCGCTCGTACCGCGTCGCGCGACGCAGGAATTACAACTCGGCCAGCGGCGCATTCCCGCGGGCACAAGTCTATGCATCCCGCTGCTGCATTTCTCGACCTCGGCGCTGCTGCACGAGGCGCCTGATCAGTTCCGCCTGGCGCGGTGGCTGCAACGCACGGGGCCGATCGGGCCGGTGGACATGCTGCAGTTCGGCAGCGGCCCACATGTCTGCATTGGCTACCATCTGGTATGGCTGGAACTGGTGCAGTTCAGCATTGCCTTGGCGCTGACCATGCACAAGGCCGGGGTGCGGCCGCGGTTGCTGAGCGACGCCGAAAAAGGCCGGCGCTATTACCCGACAGCACAACCCTCCATGAAAATCCGCATCGGATTCTCATGAGCTGGCATCGCATACCCCGTGTGGCGAGGCAGCGGCGCCGGCGACGCGCGGCATTGCTGCACTCGGCGCGCGCGCTCGGTGCGACGCCGGCAACACTGCATCGGCTCGCCGCTCGCCGTGGCCGTCTGCTGTCAGGTACAAGGACATGAACGACATGCAGACCGGTTCCACGCTACACGACCACGGAACTGGCGTTTCCGCGCTCGGCGGATTGGGCGCGCAGGCGCGCGGCGCATCCGGCAGGCTGCTGCCGGAGATCTGGATGCAGGACGGCGCAAAACGGGTCGAACAGGCGCTGGCGCGTCTTCTCTGCGCCGAAGACGACGGTGAGACCGAGCTGATGGCGGCGATGCGCTACGCCACCTTGAATGGCGGGAAGCGCACCCGCGCCTTGCTCTGTATGGCTGCCGGCGCACTGGCCGACACGCCGGCGCACACGCTCGACGACGTCGGCGCCGCCATCGAGATGATGCACGCCTGTACCCTGGTCCACGACGACCTGCCCGCAATGGACGACGACGTGCTTCGCCGCGGCCTTCCGACCGTGCACGTCAAGTTCGGCGAAGCCACTGCGATCCTGGTCGGCGATGCGCTGCAGGCGCACGCCTTCCTGACCCTGGCGAGCCTGGATGCGCCGGGCGACAACCGTATCGCGCTCGTGCGCGAACTGGCGCAGGCGGTGTCCGCCGAGGGTGCCGCAGGCGGGCAGGCCATGGATCTGTCGCTGGTCGGAAACCACGCCGAGCTGGACAGGATCGTGGCGATGCACAGGATGAAGAGCGGAGCACTAGTGCGCGCGTCCGTTCGCATGGGCGCGCTATGCGCCGTCGCGGAGGATGCCGCGCACGCTGGGCTGTACGGTGCGCTCGATCGCTACACCGCCTGTTTCGGCCTGGCGTTGCAGGTGGTCGACGACATTCTCGACGCGACAGCGGATACCGCGACGCTGGGCAAGACCCCCGGCAAGGACGCGGCGGCGCAGAAGCCGACCTGCGCGTCGATCATGGGGCTGCAGGCAGCGCGCCAGTTCGCGCTGGATCTGTTTCGCGACGCCGGGGAGGCCATCGCCCCTCTGGGGCCGCGTGCGGAACGGTTGGCGCAGATGCTGCAGCGGGCCAACGCGTACCTGTTCAAGCACGCGCCATGCGCATGAGCACGCCCGTCCGCATGGGGTCGCCGCTGTGCCGCCGCGATCGGTCGGCAGCGGTGCATGCTGCACTGTGTCTGAGTCCGCGGCGATGTGCGCGGCGTCTACCGATCCTGGTTCTCGTCAACTGTCTGCAGAAGGAACATCCCGCGTGAACGCGCTGTCCGAACAGATCCTTTCCGAATTGCGCCACGTGCTGGGCGAGATGAGCGACGGCGGCAGCGTCGGTCCGTCCGTCTACGACACGGCGAGAGCTCTGCAGTTCCACGGCAACGTCACCGGTCGGCGGGACGCATACGCGTGGCTCATCGCGCAGCAACGGGCCGATGGCGGATGGGGAAGCGCGGACTTCCCGCTGTTCCGCCATGCGCCCACGTGGGCGGCGTTGCTGGCATTGCAGCGTGCCGATCCTCTTCCCGGTGCTGCCGACGCAGTACAGGCTGCAACCCGGTTCCTCGAGTGCCAGCCCGATCCCTACGCGCATGCGGTGCCGGAAGATGCGCCGATCGGCGTGGAGCTGATCCTGCCGCAATTGTACCGCGAGGCCGCATCCTTGCTGGGCGGCGTGGCGTTTCCGCGCCACCCGGCGCTTTTGCCGCTGCAGCAAGCGTGCCTGGTCAAGCTGGGGGCGGTGGCGACGTTGCCGAGCGGCCATCCGTTGCTGCACTCCTGGGAAGCCTGGGGGACGTCGCCGACCAGCGCATGCCCGGATGACGACGGCAGCATCGGCGTCAGTCCGGCGGCCACCGCCGCGTGGCGTGCGCACGCCGTGACACAGGGGAGCACACCGCAGGTCGGGCGCACCGACGTGTATCTGCAGGCGGCATCTCGGGCGACGCGCAGCGGCATCGAAGGTGTCGTTCCCAACGTCTGGCCGATCAATGTGTTCGAGCCATGCTGGTCGCTGTATACCCTGCATCTGGCCGGGCTGTTCACGCATCCTGCGCTCGCCGAGGCGGTGCAAGTGATCGTCGCGCAGCTCGACGCCCGCCTGGGCGTGCGCGGTCTGGGCCCGGCCTTGCACTTCGCGGCCGATGCGGACGACACCGCCGTTGCGTTGTGCGTGCTGCGCCTTGCAGGCCGCGACCCGGCGGTCGATACGTTGCGCCATTTCGAAATTGGCGAGCTGTTCGTCACCTTCCCCGGCGAGCGCAATGCCTCGGTGTCGACCAACATCCATGCCCTGCATGCGTTGCGACTGCTGGGAAAGCCCGGCGCCGGCACCAGCGCCTACGTTGAGGCCAATCGCAACCAGCACGGTCTATGGGACAACGAAAAATGGCACGTTTCGTGGCTGTATCCCACCGCGCATGCGGTCGCTGCGCTGGCGCAAGGCAAGCCCCAGTGGCGCGACGAGCGCACGCTGGCGGCGCTCATGCAGGCGCAGCGCGACGACGGCGGCTGGGGCGCCGGTCGCGCGTCCACATTCGAGGAAACCGCCTACGCGCTGTTCGCGTTGCACGTGATGGACGGGAGCGAAGAGCCGACAGGGCGCCGGCGCATCGCGCAGGCGGTGGCGCGTGCGCTGGAGTGGATGCTCGCCCGCCATGCGGCGCATGCATTGCCGCAGACGCCGCTGTGGATCGGCAAGGAACTGTATTGCCCCACCCGGGTGGTGCGCGTGGCCGAACTTGCCGGATTGTGGCTGGCACTTCATTGGGGGCGGCGCGTCCTGGGCGAGGGAGCAGGAGCGGCGCCATGATCCAGACCGAACGCGCGCTGCAGCAGGTGCTGGAGTGGGGGCGTTCCCTGACCGGGTTCGCCGACGAGCATGCCGTGGAAGCGGTCAGGGGCGGCCAGTACATCCTGCAGCGCATCTACCCGAGCCTGCGCGACACCAGCGCCCGCACCGGCCGCGATCCGCGGGACGAAACGCTGATCGTGGCGTTCTATCGCGAACTGGCGCTGCTGTTCTGGCTCGACGATTGCAACGACCTTGGCCTGATCGCGCCGGAGCAGCTCGCCGCGGTGGAGCAGGCGCTGGGGCAGGGCGGGCCGTGCGCGCTCCCCGGATTCGAGGGCTGCGCTGTGCTGCGCGCTTCGCTGGCCGCGCTCGCCTACGATCGTCGCGACTATGCTCAGCTTCTCGACGATACCCGGTGCTACTGCGCGGCGCTGCGCGCCGGACGCGCGCAGGCGGCAGGGGCGGAACGCTGGTCCTACGCCGAGTACCTGCACAACGGCATCGAGTCGATCGCCTACACGAACGTGTTCTGTTGTCTGTCGTTGCTGTGGGGGTTGGACATGGCGGCCTTGCGCGCGCGTCCGGCCTTTCGCCAGGTCCTGCGGCTCATCTGCGCGATAGGGCGCCTGCAGAACGATCTGCATGGACGCGACAAGGACAGGTCGGCCAGCGATGCCGACAACGCGGCGATCCTGCTGCTGCAGCGCTATCCGGCTATGCCTGTGGTGGAGTTCCTCAACGACGAGCTGGCCGGCCATACGCGCATGCTGCACCGGGTGATGGCTGAAGAACGCTTTCCCGCGCCGTGGGGACCGTTGATTGAGGCCATGGCCACCATCCGCGCGCAGTACTACCAGAGCTCGACCAGCCGCTACGGCAGCGACGCTGCGAGGGGAGGCCAGCGTGCATCGGCCTGAACGCGGGGGACGCGGCGGCGTGCGCGCGCTGCCGTCGGTCCGATCCGACGCAACGCCGTCGCCCGATGCGACGGATCGAGCGAGCATGAGCGACACCGCCCTGAGCCGGCGCAAGGACGACCATCTGGACATCGTGCTGGATCGACTAACGGCGCCAGCCACGGTCGCCGCCGGCTGGGAGTACATCCGTTTCGAACACTGCGCATTGCCCGAGTTGGACCTGAAACAGATCGACCTGCGCGCCTCGCTGCTGGGCAAGACCATGCGCGCGCCGCTGCTGATCAGCTCCATGACCGGCGGCATGCCACGCGCCGAGGCCATCAACCGGCATCTGAGCGAGGCAGCGCAAGCCTTGGGGATCGCCATGTGCGTCGGTTCGCAGCGCGTGAGCCTGCTATCCCGCAACTCGCAGGGGCTGACGCGCGCGCTGCGCCGCCTGGCCCCAGACATTCCCTTGCTGGCCAATATCGGTGCCGCGCAACTGTGCGAGGCCGACGGCCTGGACCTGGCGCGCCGGGCGGTTGATGCGTTGGAGGCCGATGGACTCATCGTCCATCTCAATCCGCTGCAGGAAGCGGTACAGCCGGAGGGCGACCGCGACTGGCGCGGCGTCCTGGCGCAGATCGCTCGCGCCGCGCGCAGAGTGGGCGTGCCGATCGTGGCCAAGGAAGTGGGTTCGGGCCTGTCCGCCTCGGTGGCCTGTGCGCTCGTCGAGGCGGGCGTGGCGGTGATCGATGTCGCCGGCGCCGGCGGCACCAGTTGGGCCGCGGTGGAGGGCGAGCGCGCCCGCGATGCCGCCGACCGTGCAGTGGCGATGGCGTTCGCCGATTGGGGGATTCCGACCCCGGCCAGCGTGCAGGCGGTACGTCGGGCGCTGCCAACGGTGAAGCTGATCGCGTCGGGCGGGATCCGCGACGGCGTCGACGTGGCCAAGGCCATCCGCTTGGGCGCGGACATCGTCGGGCAGGCGGCCGGCGTGCTGCGCGCGGCTACAGTATCCACCGAGGCGGTTGTCGCGCATTTCGAGATCGTCATCCGCCAGTTGGCCGTCGCCTGCTTCTGCACCGGCTCGGCTGATCTGGCGGCGTTGCGTCAGGCGCGCTTGTTGCCTTGGGCGCATCTGCCGGCCGGTTGATGCCGCGGTCGCGTCTGTTTCGCGTTCATAGGGCCCCGTCGGGCGCATCGGTGCTGAGGTTAAACTAGCCGTTCGCTGAATGTCTTTGCGTTGGCCGTTTTCGCAGCGACGTACGCACCGCTCGGTGAAAATGCCGTGGGCGGTGGCCATGGCAGCTGTTCTCGGAGGAACGTCCGCTGTGCGGCGGTAACCTGGGAGATCCTCGAATGAAGGACTGATCTCTTTGGATATCATTATCTTCATATATGATACGCGAACAGATCATTAAATTAACTTGCTCGCCGGATGAGATACCTTTGCATATCAATGGGGGCATTGGAATGAATCGTATAGGTAATGGTGGAAACTGAATCGGAAATTCTGCGCGAAATCGGTGGGCTTTTCAGGCAGGTGAGGCAGGGCGCTGCCATGACGCAGCAGCAGGTCGCTGATTTGGCGGGTATATCCCGTCCCCGCTATCGCGACATCGAAAAGGGGGCCGCGGCGGCGCGTGCGACGACGCTCATGAATGTCGCTCGCGCGCTCGGTCTGGAAATGATGCTGGTTCCGCAAGTCATGGTGCCGGCTGTCCAGGCTCTGTTGCGTCCGCATGATGATGACGACCTGCCCGCCTTTGTTCCTCAATCTGACGATGACGATCATGGCTCCAGTCTTTCACGCACCTAAGACGATCCCGTCGCTGGACGTGCTCTTGAACGCACTGAAGATCGGCACAATCGTTAGGACGCCGGGCGATTTCAATGCATTCAACTTCGATGAGGCCTACCGCGCGACGGGCGGCTTTCCGGTTTTCAGCCTGTCGTTCCGGGCAGCGACCGGAGGATTGCGGAAAGGTCCGAAGCCTCTGGCGGGCGCCTTGCCGGCCTTTTTCGCGAACCTCCTACCGGAGGAGAAGCTACGCGAGGCGATGGAAAAGCACCACGAAGGCAATGTCCGGCCAGGCAATGATTTCGATCTCTTAGCGGCGCTGGGCGCCGATCTGCCGGGAGCCGTACGGGCGTCGCCCAGTGACGGCGCGATAGCGGTTTCGCAGGATG